>JAJRPH010000094.1 GCA_024280875.1 Deltaproteobacteria bacterium
ATATCCAGGACCCTGTGGTGGTTTTTTGTTCAAACGGTGATGCTATCACCCCGCCCTTGCAGGCCTTAAACTGGATCGTCCAGACCTGGGGCACACTTGAGGAGATCAAGCATTGCCAGCAGGTGATTGTCTATATGCTGCATGAAAATATCGGTCATCTGGGCATTTTTGTTTCCGGTAAAGTGGCCAGAAGAGAGCATAAGCAAATCATCAGCAGTTATGACATGATCGAATACCTGCCGCCGGGGCTTTATGAAATGGTCATCGAAGATGGAGATCCACTGCAAATTCCGGCGAAAGACCTCCTGGTTCGTTTCGAGGCCCGCGAAATAGAGGACATTCTGGCGTTAGATGATGGCATGACTTCGGAAGATGAACAGTTTCCGCTGGTAGCAGCGGTTTCGGATCGCAATGATCAACTTTATCATGAGTATATCAGTCCGTGGGTGAAAATGTTTTCCAATGAGTTTACAGCAGAAGTGTTAAAACAGACCCATTCACTGAGGGTCGCGCGTTACGGGGTCTCTGACCTCAACCCGTTTGTTTTTCCGGTGACCATGTGGGCGCCGCAAGTTAAGGAGAACCGGCGACCAGTCCCAGAGGACAATCTGTTTGTGCATATGGAAAAATCCTTTTCAAATATTGTTCAGACTACTCTTAACAGTGTCTCTTCGTTTCAGGCATTTATGTCTGAAACGATATTCCAGTCCGTTTACGACCAGACATCTATGCTCAACTGGTTTTACCCTGAAGCACGGCCTGAGAAGCAAACCCCCCAGGAAATGATTGCTGAACGCCGTGAAAGAAAAACCCGTGAAAAAGAAGATCGGGACCGCTGGATGGCGGCCATGGACAAGGGGGGATTCGTCGAGGGCCTGATTCGTATTATTGTAGCCATCAGCTCTGTGGATCGGGTTCTTGACCGGGAAGAATTTTTAAAGATACAGCAGATTACCAAAACCCATGAACGCTTAAAAAACATTGAAATTGCCGAATTTAGAAGAATCGCCAAAGAGCAGGCCCGTATTTTCCAGACTGATATGGATCGGGCGATTGAAACCCTTGCGGATCTTCTGCCCACAGAAAAGGATCGCAACGATGTGTTCGAGATTTGTGCGATTGTTTTTGAAGACAATCCACTGGCAGATGAAACCATGGATATGATGCGTCGACTGGCTCAGGGAAAAAAGCAGATGGACTTGATTGAAAAAACGCAGATAACACAAAAAAAGAGCGTTAAAAAAGAACCGGCAAAATCAGTAACGGCAAAATCTAAGAAAAAAGCGAAACCGGCTGCGGCAAAAAAGGCATCGGTTAAGAATCCGGCGACAACTCCAAAACCAAAGAAAAAAATGACCGGCAAAAAACAGCCGGCAAAAACGAAAACTGCCAAATAGACCAGTCATGCTTGCTAATAAATTATGTCAATTACTGAATATTCAATATCCGGTCATCCAGGCGGGAATGGTCTGGGTGTCTGACTGGCATCTATCATCTGCCTGTAGCAACTCCGGAATATTGAGAACCCTGGGACTATGGTCCATGGGCCATGAGGAAATTGAGTTAAACATCGGTAAAATGAATGAGCATACGAAAAATCCGTTTGCCGTTAATATTCCGCTGTTGAGGCCGGATGCCGCGGATATTGTTCGCATATCCCATGCTGCCGGCGTTTCCATCTTTATCACATCTGCCGGGAATGCGTCTTGTGGCAGGTATCGGGGACAGTAAATACCGGCATTATTTTTTTGAACTGTCTGAAACGGACATGGTGGCTTTTTTTGAGTGCGCCAACCTTTACAATCGCTCAATTTAGGTGTATGTGTCTTTAGAATTTAAATAAATATTCAGTCAGATATGAGCGACATGGAGGAAATTGAATGAAGCTTTTGATTATTGGCGGAGTCGCCGGTGGCGCCACTGCTGCTGCCCGGGCAAGGCGGTTAAATGAAGATGCGGAGATTGTCCTTTTTGAAAGGGGAGAATATATTTCCTTCGCAAATTGCGGACTGCCATATTATATCGGAGAGGTAATCAAAGAAAGAGCCAGCCTGCTGGTGACTACGGTAAATGATTTTAAACAAAGATACAGCATTGATATCCGCATTTTTTCCGAAGTAACCGCCATTGACCGGGAAAAGAAACAGGTAGCCGTTATAAACCTGCAGACCGGTGAATCATACCATGAGTCCTATGATAAAATTATTTTGTCACCCGGAGCTGAGCCTTTCAAGCCGCCCATTGACGGGATTGACCTGGATAATATCTATAATCTTCGAAATATTCCTGATACTGACAGAATCAAGGCGTTTGTCGATACCCAACAGCCGGAATCCGCTATTGTTGTCGGGGGCGGATTTATCGGTCTTGAAATGGTTGAAAATCTTGCCATCAGGGGCGTCAAGACCACAATTGTTGAAAAGCTGGACCAGGTGATGCCGTCTCTGGACTTTGAGATGGCAAGTTTTATGTCAGCCCACCTGAAAGAAAAAGGCGTGGAGTGCATTTTGGGTGACGGCATCCGTTCTTTTACTCAAAATGGCAGCCGTCTGACGGTGCACACGGAAAATGGCAGAAAGTTGGAATGTGATATGGCGATTTTGTCTATTGGTGTTAAACCGGAAAACCGGCTGGCCAGGAATGCCGGGCTTGAAATCGGAACCAGGGGAGGGGTTAAGGTGAGTGCTACCATGCAGACTTCTGATCCGAATATCTATGCGGTGGGCGATGCTATTGAAGTGACGGATTATATTTTCGGGTTTAATACCATGATGGCTCTGGCCGGACCGGCCAATAAGCAGGGGCGAATTGCCGCCGATAATGTCATGGGCCGAAGAAGTATCTTTCGGGGGACTCTTGGCACCTCCGTGGTAAAATTGTTTGATTTAACCGTAGCATCCACCGGTGCAAATGAAAGTTTTCTGGTAAAAAATAATATTCCGTTTCTTTTCAGTTATACCCATTCCGGGTCCCATGCATCATATTATCCAGGTGCGGAAATGATGGCGATCAAATTGTTCTTTTCACCCAGCAGCGGTAAAATTTTAGGTGCTCAGATCATTGGTAAAGATGGGGTGGATAAGCGCATCGATGTTATTGCAACCGCCATTCATGGATCAATGACGGTATATGACCTTGAGGAGCTAGAGATGGCTTATGCCCCCCCGTATTCATCTGCCAAGGACCCGGTCAATATTGCCGGATTTGTTGCCGGGAACATATTGAAAGGGGATGTCGGTAATATTAACTGGAGCGAAATGGCCGCAATTGATATTGATCAGGATATACTCATTGATCTTCGCAATAAGGATGAACTTGTGGAGGAGGGCAGTATTGAGGGGGCGCTTCATATCCCTTTGCATAATCTTCGAAAGCGCCTGAAAGAGCTGGATACGGACAAGAATTATATTTTGTTCTGTGCCATTGGGCTCAGGGGATACGTGGGCTACCGGATCATGTCTCAGAAAGGGTTTAAAGTCCGGAATTTGAGCGGTGGATACAGGACTTTTTTGGGTGCCAAGGAAAAAATTATGGCGGAATCGCCCAATACACCCCTTTGGAAAGCTGAGTAGGCCGGGTTTCTTTTCCGGCGATAGTCATGTGAATCTTATTTGTAGGGAAAGAATCCTGACCTTTTATGATTTATATGAGTATCAGATTCTGAAGATTAGGGCTGGCGACTAAAAAATAAAGTGCAGACGACGAAAAGGATAAAGTTATATGACGCTTTTCTACTATGGGGTGCTCGCCAGTCTGCTCGCCGGAATGGCAACGTCTGTCGGTGCATTACCGGCATTTTTTTTCAGGAATGTATCACGCAATGTGCTGAATACCCTGCTGGGAGCGTCTGCTGGTGTGATGCTGGCCGCCACTTCTTTTTCGTTGATTATTCCGGGAATTGAAAACGGAGATGCCCTTTGGCCGGGGTATGGCGTTTATATCGTTGTCTTCGGCATGATGTCCGGTGCAATAGTGCTGGATTTAATCGATAAATTTTTACCGCACGAACATTTTATTAAAGGCCCGGAAGGTCCGTCTTCAAATCTTAAACGGATATGGCTGTTTGTGATTGCCATTACCATCCATAATTTCCCGGAAGGAATGGCTGTCGGAGTCGGATTCGGGACAGGAGATATCAGCAACGGCATCAGTCTTGCTATTGGGATCGGGATTCAGAATATGCCGGAAGGACTCGCCGTGGCGCTGCCATTGCTTGGCCTGGGATACAGCCGTTGGAAGGCATTTTCCATTGCAGCATTAACCGGCCTTGTGGAACCGATTGGCGGTATCCTGGGTGCCGGCGCGGTTACAGTCTTTCATCCGATTATGCCCTTTGCCTTGGCATTTGCCGCCGGTGCCATGCTGTTTGTCATCAGTGACGAAATTATTCCGGAAACTCATTCACATGGCAAATCCAGGCAGGCGACTTACGGCGTTATGATCGGGTTCGTGATTATGATGGCGCTGGATAATCTGCTGGGGTAGCATTTTTTAATTGCAGTTCTATTCCCATGTAACTAAGCTCTTCCACTACCTTTGAAAGCAGATAATCGATTTTATTTTTAACGTCTAATGACATTTCCAGACCGGTATTTATATTTCCGGGTTCTATGCCAAAAAGCACTACGTTGGGCGGGGTAACTTTCTCAAGAGTTAACAGTGCGAGTATATCAATAAGTCCGATCTGGTGGGGAGATATTTTGTTTTGAAAAAAAGCCGGCAGATTTTCCACCCGGGTCACGGTGCCGGTTGGATATCCGGCATCGACGGCATCAATAATAATCACATGACGCTTCCCATCGAAATAGGAAATCAGTTCCATCCCCATGGTCCCGCCGTCAATGACTTCAACCGTATCCGGGATAATGTATCGGGCCAGCAATTTTTCAAACGCTTTGATACCGGCGCCTTCATCCGAAAGAAGGATGTTGCCCAGGCCCATCACAAGAATATGAGGGGATGAATTTTTAGTTTTATCTGAAACAAAGGAGCTGTTTTTTTTAGATGTTCCGGAGGCATCTGCCCAATTATTAGAAGACATCACAATACGGTTACTTTTACAATTTCACTTTTCTGTGCATCCACCATATGGATGGCGCATGCAATGCATGGATCAAATGAGTGTATGGTCCTTGCTTTGTGCGACTGAATTTTGCCGGAAGAAACAGCCGCCACCGGAAAGTTGTAGTACTCTCCGGGTATCATTTCCATGCGCCGTTGTGCTTCGGAATGCAGATCTATTACCGGCCCGAAAAGTGATGCGCCGGTTGGGCAGGCTTCGCAGCAGGCTGAAATTTCTCCCTTTGAAATCAGGTGAGAACACAGCTGGCATTTAACAATTTCCGGGAACGGATTATCCCACAATGGTAAAGCACCCTGATGCTCATACGGCATATTATTTGCTTTTTTACAGGCTACCATGCATGCTTGGCATCCGACGCAAAGGGTCGCATCATATAAAATGCCGATAGCTTCCGGGGGCTTTCTGCTTTATCCCGGGCGTTTGAAATATCAGGAAGAATAGCCAAAGCCGCACCGCCGGCAATACCCTTTAGAAAATCTCTTCGCTTGATTGTCATAAATTATTCTCCTTTGTCTGACTCACCAAGATATTTGGTAATGACAGCGCCGGCGCCAATGGCTACTCCAGCAGCACCGCCCAACAGGGCGGCCGAACCGGTAGTCATTCCATTACCCTGTTCAGCAGCAATTGGTGCATGTGCAGCATCGGGTGTTATCTGGCTGATGTCGGCCTGGGTGTGTAGTGGTACGGTAAATCCGATTTCCTTTTCCGTACATCCGAAGCAAGGATGGCCGGTACCCACCGGCCATGCCCCGGAACCGACATCTCAAAACATGACGGCCGGCCAGTTCGCATGTGTCTGGGGCCCTTTACAGCCAATTTTATAAAGGCAATATCCTTTTCGATGACCATCATCGCCAAATTTTTCGGCAAACCGGCCGACATCAAAATGGGGCCTTCTTTCACAGTCTTAAGTTAAAACGATATGGTCTATATATTGCCAAAAAATGCACATAGAATAAGTTACTGATAAAACTTAAATAAAGGAGTCGCTTTTAAATTTTATAAAGCAGAAGTTTAAACTCGTTAGCTCAGTTTTGTGGTACGGGGCAGTCTATGGTGGGGTTAAAAGTAGCAACGTCTACTGGATCATCATGCCATACCGGTTAGTATGGACAGTCTTAAAAAAAGGCTGATTTAAGTAAAGCGTTTCTAATTATTATTATATTTGTTAATTTCGAATCATCTTTTTGTCATGGTTTAATTTTAAATATAATTATTTGATTTTTAGATATAATTTGATTATTGGCATATGTTTGTCGACACACGGATTTACTTTAGTGTATTCGGATGAAATCAATCTGATAAAAGTCAGTTTCATATTTACAATTTCTTTCAACTTCAATATGATCATAGTTTAAAAAATATGGTAATACAGTATCATGGCAAATATACTTTATAAGGAATTCTGAACATGTGCCTTGCGATCCCGTCAAAAGTTGTAAAAATTTTTGAAAGTATGGGTGTTGTTGATGCTGATGGCGTAAAGCGGGAGGTGAGTCTTCTTCTCCTCGATGAGTCAAGGTAGGGGATTATGTGATCGTTCATGCCGGGTTTGCCATAAATATAGTCGATGAATCAGAAGCAGCGGAAACATTGAAAGCCATACGTGGGGCGCTTTCCCTAATGGACGGAAAATGAGAACAACCTGCTATGCATGCTAATATCGCCGCAAAACTCATTCGAATAAACGGAATTGTCCAGGGAGTCGGCTTTCGTCCTTTTGTTTACAGACTGGCATACAGTCATGATCTGAAAGGAACGGCCATTAATACTTCATTCGGAATATCGATCCATGTTGAAGGGGCAAAAAAAGATATTGAATGTTTTTGCCGGGACATAATCAAAAAAAAACCGCCTCTTGCCCATATTACAGATATCCTTGATCAGGACTTTGCGGTTAATGGGTTTAAAAACTTTACTATTTTAAATAGTCTTTCTGACAACTTGTCCTCGACATTGATATCTCCTGATATTTCTATTTGTGATGATTGCCTTTTGGAGCTTTTTGATCCCAAAGACCGCAGATATCGATATCCATTTATTAATTGTACCAACTGCGGCCCAAGATACACCATTATTGACAAAGTCCCCTATGATCGTGCAAACACATCAATGAAGCATTTTCAAATGTGCGAAAGATGTCAGACTGAATATGATGATCCGGAAAACAGGAGATTCCATGCGCAGCCAAATGCGTGCGCGAAATGTGGGCCGCATGTGACACTTTATAACAGGCGAAGAGAAAAAGTCCGCACCAAAGAAGCCATCGGCAAGGCGGCAAAATTTTTAAAGGCAGGATATATTGTTGCGATTAAGGGACTGGGTGGATTTCATCTGGCAGCGGATGCCGAAAACAATGACGCTGTCAGTTTGCTTCATTATATTCTTATGGATTGCGGGTTTTCCGCCCTTGTTATGACCAGCGGAAATATTGCCGAAGAGCCGATCGCCATTGATAATGACGAAGCGTTTGACCGTCTTTCCGATATTGCTGATTATTTTCTTGTACACGACAGGGATATTACTCCGCAGATTGTCGCCTATGATCTTCACCCCGACTATTTAAGCACCCGCTTTGCGCTTGAGCAAAAAGGAGAAGAATTAATTCCGGTTCAGCATCATCACGCACATATTGTCAGCTGCATGGCTGAAAATAGAATAACAGGTGATGTCATCGGTCTGGCATTCGACGGAACCGGCTATGGCACTGACGGCTGTATTTGGGGCGGTGAAGTGTTAATTGCAAATGCGCAACAATTTACGCGGGCCGCCCATTTGTCATATGTCCCCATGTCCGGTGGGGATAGGGCAATAAAAGAGCCATGGCGAATGGCCGTCAGTTATCTTTATGATGCCTATGGTGAAGCCATATGGGAACTCGATCTTCCGCTGATAGAGAAAATTGATGAAAAGAAAATTAGACTTGCCATTGAGATTATTTTAAAGCGCGTTAATTCGCCTTTCACATCGAGCCTTGGCAGGCTGTTTGACGGAATAGCAGCGATTATCGGGCTTAGAAATTATGTGAGATATGAAGGCCAGGCTGCCGTGGAACTTGAAATGATTGCGATAAACGGTATGAACAGTTTAGATGAAAAAATAGTTTATACTTATGACTTAGCTTCGGATGATATTTGTCAGATATCGGTGGCATCGATTATAAGAAGGGTTGTAGATGACGTCCGGTCGGGTGTTGATCCGGTCCTTATTTCCGCAAAGTTTCATTTAACTATGATTCGATTGTTTACGGATTTTTGCAAAAAATTAAGGAAAAGGTTCGGGTTGAATCGGGTGGCATTAAGCGGGGGGGCTTTTCAAAACTCCATTCTTTTGGAAGGGTTTATTCGATCTTTAGATAAAAATGGGTTTAAGGTCTATTCACATTCAAAAGTTCCGGCAAATGACGGCGTTGATCTCTCGGCTGATAATGCCAGGCCAGGCGATAAGATCATATTAAGCGGGAGCATTGCAGACCACGGCATGACCATTCTGACCCAAAGAGAAGTATTGACCTTTGATTCGCCCGTATTAAGCGACACCGCACCGTTAAATCATATGGTGAAATGCATGCTTGACGTGTTTCCGGATATTCATGTGCTTCGTGATCCCACCCGCGGAGGCGTGGCTACCGTATTAAATGAAATCGCGGACCAGTCAAAGGTGGGGATTCAAATTTTTGAAGATCATATACCGATTAAAAATGAAGTTGCCGGGATATGTGAGTTTTTAGGCTTTGACCCACTTTATGTTGCCAACGAGGGCAAACTCATTGCCTTTGTCGAGTCCGAACATGTCGAAGCCGTGCTCTCTACAGTCAAAAATGATCAATACGGAAAAGACGCATGTATCATCGGGGAGGTCGTGGCTGACCATCCCGGACAGGTGACCCTCAAAACACGGATAGGTGGTTCAAGAGTGGTAAGTATGCTTGCGGGTGGTCAACTTCCGCGTATTTGCTGAACGGGGCTTTCTTTAAACTTAAAGGAGCGTATTAAATGGCTATAGATATCAATGTAACGATCGGCGGTGAAGCCGGTCAGGGAATTCAAACCGTGGGCGATCTCCTGTCCCTGGTATGCCGGAAAGCCGGTTTATTTGTGATGGCCATTAATGATTTTGAATCCCGGATTCGGGGGGGGCACAGTTTTTTCCAGATCAGGATAAGTGACCATGAAATCCATGCCCCCCGACAGGCCATTCATCTGCTGGTTGCTTTGGACCGACAAACCGTATTACTGCACAAAGATCAATTAGCGCCAGGCGGTATTATTCTGTGTGAGGAGTCAATATCTTCTGTCGCAGAGTCCTTTTTGACGGTCGAATTCAATCAACTGGCCGAACAGGCCGGCGGTAAAATAACTGCCAATACCGTGGCAGCGGGTGCCTGTCTCGGACTTCTGAATGCGCCTTTTGAGACTCTTAAAGATATACTGGCATCCCGGTTCGGTAAAAAGGATTCGTCTGTTTTAGAAAAAAACCTGAAGGCAGCTGAATATGGATATCAGGCCGTTGCTGATGTTGAGTTCCAATGGGCTTTTAATTGGAACGCGGGATCGGTAAAAGGCCTGTTGATGAATGCTTCCAAGGCCATTGCGCTGGGCGCGTTGGCTGCAAACTGTCGATTCGCATCATTTTATCCCATGTCCCCGGCAACCGCTGTTATTCGGAACCCAATGCCATTAACTTAACAAAGCTGTTTATAGTTCATGTCATTGCTGTCCGGTTAACTTATGAAAAATATCAATATGTTAAAAATATAAACCCCGGTCAAGTTGCAATTTTGGAAAATAGTTTTTCTATTTATTTTACAGC
>JAJRPH010000095.1 GCA_024280875.1 Deltaproteobacteria bacterium
AACACTCTGCGACCGAGACTATTCCGGAAGACATCATGGGGCTTAGCCTGACTGACCAGAGAATATACGGAAAAACACTTGTTTCCTTTTTGTCGGTTATGTTACAGGAAAAACTCTCAACTTAGGTTAAATAAACTCTTATCATTATAATTTGGGGATTAATTTCAATGGAACGAACCGCAATTTATCCCGGATCATTCGATCCGGTGACCAACGGACATCTTGACATCATCGAACGCGGATTGACACTTTTTGATAAAATTATTGTGACCATTCTTGAAAACCCAACGAAAAAATCCCTTTTTACAATAAACGAACGAATTTCGCTGCTTGAAGAATCGTTAAAGGATATTGGAAATATCGAAATCGCTTCCTACGGCGGACTTCTCGTGGATTATGCTGTTAAGCGGGACGCCCAGGCAATTTTACGCGGAATGCGCGCGGTATCGGATTTTGAATATGAATTTCAAATGGCGCTGATGAACCGGAAATTAAATCGTGAGGTCCAGACCGTCTTTCTCATGACCGGGCTTCGCTGGATATTTACCAGTTCATCAATCATAAAGGAAGCAGTACAATTCGGCGGGGATATTGAAAGCATGGTGCCGGCTGTGGTGTACGAAGAATTGAAGAAGAAATATAAATTAAGCTAAGAGCCTTAACCTTTGGATTGCCGATCTTACTGCATCTACTGCGTCAAAGGCTTTCCCGCATAGCCGGTGCCATTACGGAAAACAGCTAATTTTTCCAATTTCTGCGTTGGGCTCAAATTTTAATCCTCAACATACAAAATGTATGCCTCCGGTTAAAATTTTCGCCCGCCTTGAACTTGAAAAAATTTTCTTGTTTTCAGATTAATTCAGAGGCTAAGACAAGTCTCGCAGTTCTCTTCTTATAAATTAAGGCACTTGTGGATCCATTAAAACAGTGCAGGAAAACACTTGTTAGAAATCATAAGACAATCCACCAAAAAACCACCTTACGATTTTTATGAATTGGAGTTAATCGGTGATCATCAAGAAAGAAGAAACGATCTTTGTGCGTTATAAATTAAAGAAGGATTCAAAAGGGTATTCTATCAATTTGACTTGATTAAAAAATAGAAGGAACACTCCCCAACGTTCAATCTTTAACATGCGAAAGCCGTTCCAGGGCCAGCACGGCAAGAAAGCCTGCAATAATCAGGCACACAGCGAATGCCAGATTCGAATCAATCGTTTCCGGCCAGATATTGCGTTCTTTTAACACACGCAGTTTCCCGTGAATCACTGCGGTTTCAAGTGTTTCCTTCCAGGGCCAGATTTTTCGCATGGAACCGAACATCAGGCCGGTGAGAAATGCCAGTGTCAGGTTATGATATTTCTGGAGCAGCAGCGCGAGAAATCGAGCAAAACCCGCCAGTCCCACCGCGCACCCAGACAGAAAAACAATAATGATTTCAAAATTTTCAAAAAGGAACGGATTCTTTAACGTGGCAATGATAAATTCGTATTTTCCCAGTATCAGCAATATGAACGCACCGCTCAAACCGGGAAGAATCATGGCGCAAATTGCCAGTACACCGGACAGAAAGATAAACCACAGATCCTCCGGAGTGGATGCGGGCATTAAATTAACGATAACAAATGCAACGCCTGCCCCGATCAGAAAGGAAGCACCGGTACCCGGCGTCCATTTTTCCACCTGTTTTCCCACCACCCATATGGAAGCGACAATCAGCCCGAAAAAAAGACTCCAGGTCAGCATGGCATGATTGGCAAGCAGGTAGTTCATCAGACGAGCCAAACTGAGGATAGCAATACCGATACCTAAAAAAAGGGAAAGAATAAAACGGATATGGAGTTCACAAATCGCGCCTTTTAGATCAAAACGCAGGATACTTGCCGCCATCTGTGTATTTGCCGATTTAATGGCGGAAAGCAGGTCTTCATAAATACCGGTAATCAAAGCTATTGTGCCGCCTGAAACCCCCGGAACCGTATCTGCCGCGCCCATGCAGAGGCCTTTTAACATCAACAGCATGGAACTCTTTAAAGATCTTGGGCCGGGGCTATGGAAAAAAGCGTCCTTCCATGAAACATCTGATTTCTTTTTCACTATTGGCAAGCTCGTACAAAGTATTGGTATTGGTAAAAGATGGCTAAGTTAAAAATTCCATATACAAGGCGTAACGTTTTTTCAGGCGCGATGGCATACATATCGTATGTTGAGTGTCTGAAAAAACGTTACAACGAAGTAGATGGGATTTTTTACGACGCCATCACTATTTATTTATCCCATCCATATTCACCAACCAGCTTGACAAACCGGCATCCGCCAAGATTGGACTGGCGTATTCTGTCTTCATCCCTGTAAAGCTTCACCATATCCTGTGTCAGTCGGCCGCCCACCGGCAGAACCATACGCCCGCCCACCTCAAGCTGATTAACAAGGGGAATCGGTATTTTAGGAGCACTGGCGGTAACAATAATCCCATCAAAAGGGCTTTCATCTTTCCAGCCATTGGTCCCGTCCGCATAACGGGTGACGATATTTGAATAATTCAGTTCATCAAACAGTTTGCGGGCCATCATATGCAGTGACCGGATGGTTTCAATGGTGTATACCCGGAATACGATCTGGGCCAGAATGGCAGCCTGATAGCCGGAGCCGGTACCGATCTCCAGAACACGGTCATCAGGACCCAACTGGAGCGCATCAGTCATATGTGCAACGATATATGGCTGGGAAATGGTCTGTTGCTCACCGATCGGCAGGGGATGATCCGCATACGCCTGATCCATGAGTGCTTCACTGACAAAAAGGTGCCTCGGTACCTTACGCATTGCTGCAAGGACTTTAGGGTCGGTGATCCCACGAGCCTCAATCTGGTTTTTCACCATGGACTCACGTAACCGCTGATATTTTCTTGAATCATTTGTCATTGTATGAAGACAGTTAGCAATTCAACCAGCTCCCGTCAAGCGATTATACTGTTGGCAGGTGATTATGGTATGCAAAATGAGCATATTATGATAAAAATCCGAAACAATTCTCAGTAAAAACAAAAAGCATTTGCCTTTCATCATAATTAACCCTATTGTGGAAAAAAATTTGCTTAACCTATGAATACAGATATTTAAAATGATAACCACAAAACACCTTCTCATGTCCATTGTCCTGTCGCTGATTATTTTCTCGATCGGCACAGCAGGCTATATGATCATCGAAGGATGGGATCTGATCGATTCAATATATATGACGATCATAACTATTACCACCGTTGGATTCAGCGAAATTCATCAAATGAGTAAGGCCGGCAGAATTTTTACCATTGGACTGGTTTTTGCTGGCGTCGGATTTTTTCTATATGTCGCCAGCGCACTGGTGCAATTCATGGTCGAAGGCCAAATTCAAAATATTCTGGGGAGGCGAAGATTGGATACAAAAATCAGACACCTTAAAAATCATCACATTGTCTGCGGATATGGACGCATAGGCAGGGTGCTGTGCAAACACCTCAATGCACACCCGGTCATCAAGCTGGTCGTGGTCGAAAAAGACCCGGAAAGGATTCCTGAAATGGAATCAGATAGTATGCTTTATATTTCAGGTGATGCGTCTGAAGAAGAAAATCTGTTACAAGCAGGCATCAAACAAGCAAAGGTTCTGATCGCTGCTCTTGCCACGGATATTGACAATGTTTTTCTGGTGCTGACCGCTAAACAGTTGAATCCCAATATCTTTATCGTCGCCAGAGCAAGCGACAAGAGAGCAAAGTCAAAACTGCTTGCAGCCGGCGCAAACCGGGTGGAATCACCCTATGATGTCGGTGCCATCAGTATGGCTTATCGCGTGCTCCGCCCCTCTGTCACATCTTTTTTAGACCTTGTCTTTGCCTATAACCGCAAGGATATTCAAATGGATGAAATCCCGGTGGCGCCTTCCTCTTCGCTGGTCGATCTCATGTTAAAAGACTCAGGAATCCGTCAAAGATTTAATTTGATTATCATTGCCATTAAAAAGCCCAACAACGAGATGATGTTCAACCCGTCCTTTGAAACCGTCATTAAAAGCGGGGACACGGTCATTGCCATGGGAAAAAGCGACGATCTTCTGGAACTTGAAAAAATGTTACGTCCAAAAGACTGGAAAACAAATCAAAAATGAAATGGGTAGAAGCCAGGATAATATTTGAATCTTCGGATACCGGCATTGCATCGGATCTTATTTCGGAAATATTCTATGATTTCGGTTTGCAGGGGGTGATCGTTGAATCGCCGGAAACCGAAACCGGCATTGACTGGGCGGAGCATGACATAACCATGCCCACAAAAAATGCGGTCATCGGATATTTTCCTAAAAACGATCAGCTGCCCGAACGCTGCCGGATGATTGAGCATCAACTGGCAATACTGAGGCAAGCTATCAATATGACGTATCAGGTGGTGTACCATGATATTGACGAACAGGATTGGGCGGAATCATGGAAACAGTATTTTTTTACGGAAAAAATCACGGAAACCATTGTCATTAATCATTCATGGCTGGAGTATACTCCGAAACCGAATGAAATCATATTAGAAATTGATCCGGGCATGGCGTTTGGCACCGGGACGCACCCCACGACCCGCATGTGTATTGCCCTGATTGAAAAATATATTCAGTCGGGCGATACTTTTTTAGACATCGGAACCGGGTCCGGCATCCTGATGATTGCTGCGGCAAAACTCGGTGCGGCAACAATGACGGGCATCGATAACGACGAAGTAGCTGTCTCGGTCGCCCTGCAAAACCTGTTGAAAAACAATATCCGCCCGAATACATTTGACGTAAAGACAGGGGACCTGGTGAGCAACGTCAGCAGCCGGTTTTCACTCGTCACCGCCAATATTCTTTCTGAAATTATCGTTCACCTCCTTGATGACATCCCTCTTGTTTTACAAAAAAATGGTATCTTCATCTGCTCCGGCATCATCGAGTCCAAAAGGGCCTTGGTTGAAAAAAAACTGCTTGCCCAAGGATTTGAAATCATCGAGGTACGGATTAAAGACGAGTGGGTGGCAATTGCAGCAAAACTGAAATAACAGACAAAAAAAACCTGCCATGAGAATCAAACGCCTGCATTTGATAATTATATAAATAAAACCATCCATCCCGAACATTCCCCGAACACTGTATAGAAAATAATACACCCTCCCATCCCAAGCCTTAATTCAGAAATTTATCATATTTCCAATTTGTTAATTTTTTAAACACAAAAATACTGTCTACAAAAATGGACAGGCTGTGATTTATGCCCATGCCTTCCCCTTTTGCATAAAATTAAATAAAATTTTAAATATCAATTAGTTAAAATAACATATACAGCAAAAAACCGAATCCAAAATTTATTGGCACATGCATTGCATTAATCACTGCCACTATGTGGTCATATAATTTATTGTCACATCATAATTATTCTTAAACCAAAAACACGCCAAAGGATTAAAAATGAAAAAATTCTTTTTTGTGCTCATCTCAGTTGTACTGATTACCGGCATCGCCGGTGCCGCAGACCGGGAAATCGAAATGTCCATAAATCCGGAATCCGCAATCGTCGGAGATTCCATTCGTTTTATATGTGAGGCGTCCGGAGAATGGAACCAGGACCGGATCAAATCAGCCAAAGTGACGATCTGGAATGCATCCGCAAAAAGACTTGTTAAAAACGCACCCATGACAATCCACGAAAAGACCGCAACCTATGATTACAAAATTAGCCCTGCTGAATCCGCCGGTACATGGAAAGTGAAATGCCTGCTGAGTGACGGCAGACATAAAGAAAGTCAAAGCAGGAATTTTACCGTTGTTGACTCCGGAGAGATGGATGGTGATGGGGACGGAATTGACCAGGACTGTAACGGCAGTGACCACCAATGTGTTCCCGATCCGGGAACCGGTCACCTGTCGATTCAGACTTATGATGGGCCGGCCACCTGTATTGCCTGCCATCCGGAATCCGCAAATGAGATGCTGAGCAGCGTTCATATGAAATGGGCGGGTCCGACGCCTGAATTGTCAAACACCAGCGGCGAGGAACGGGGAAAAGCCGTTGCCGGAATCAATACATTCTGCACATATGCCATGTCTTCCAAGGGCGCGTGTTTCTCCTGTCATGTTCGTTCGGACGGCAATGCGCCGCATGAACCGGACGCCAATGATGTAGACTGCCTGATGTGCCATAATGATACGTACCAGCGCAAGTTTGTCCTTGACCCGAACAGCACGGAAACGGTTACTAATGTTCTCGGTGAGACCAAAACCTACATGTTCGGCATGGTGGATGCAGATGGTAATTATCTAACCGAGCCGGATTTCAGTAAAATGCCGGCCGACACCACAATGGTTGATATCGCGCAAAACGTCCACTTGCCGACCCGACAATCCTGCCTCCGCTGCCATGCCAAAGCCGGCGGCGGTGACTGGACCAAACGCGGGGACATGGGGCTGAATTCCGCAAACCCGACGTTGGCCGAGGATGTTCATATGTCACCGGACGGGGCGGACCTGTCATGCGCAAACTGTCATTCGGCCGGAAATCATTTAATAGGGGGGCGCGGTATTGATCTGCGCGAGACTGAAGCACCAGACCCGGAATGCACCACCTGTCACACCGCTGCCCCCCATTCCAATCCGACCCTGAATCGCCACGCCGCCGGACAGGCAAGCTGCCAATTGTGCCACATCCCTGAATTTGCTAAAGGCGGGGCCACTGAAATATCAAGGGACTGG
>JAJRPH010000096.1 GCA_024280875.1 Deltaproteobacteria bacterium
AATAGAATTATTTAAAACAATTAAAGAAATTCTGGAAGACGCAGGTATTGAATTTTTTATAGAGGGCGGAACCTTGTTAGGCGCATACAGAAATGGTCAATTCATTTATCATGACAATGATATAGATACGGGTTGTGTAAACACGGAGTTTGTTAAGGTAAAAAAAGTATTGGATAGTAAATTACCGGATAAGTATACATATCGTTTGAGAACAAAAGTCGGGGCGTACAGCACAAATGCATTTGGTTGTTTTCCTAAAGACGGCGAAACAATTGTTGATGCTTATGGCCAGGAATGGCCTCTGAACATGCTGGATATTTACAATTATATTTATAGTGAAGAAGAAAAATCTTATAGGTTAGATCACGATAAAGCAGGGCGTGATGCGAAAGGAAATCCAAAATGGATACCGGAAGATATAATTTTCCCCTTAAGTACTATTATGTTTGAAGGTATAGAATGTCC
The DNA here is from genome assembly GCA_024280875.1 of Deltaproteobacteria bacterium. GTDB lineage: Bacteria > Desulfobacterota > Desulfobacteria > Desulfobacterales > Desulfosalsimonadaceae > SURF-3. The sequence continues at coordinate 466 of JAJRPH010000096.1, forward strand.
CTGTCCAAATAACCCAAAGGCGTTTGCAGAACTTGAGCAAGGATATTTAGGGGAAGATTTTGAGTTTGATGAAGAAACACAACTGTTTATTAAAAGTCGTTCATAGTGGTTAAACAATCCCATCAGACAAACATGCTTTCTTTTGCCAGGGATCTTCCGAATATCTGTTCCCTTGCAGGGCTTTTTTGTGCTGTCCTGAGTATATACTACTCAATTCCGGGCAACTTTCCGGCTGTGATAATCGGAATGATGTGGGCTGTTTTTTTTGACTGGGGTGAACCCATATAAAGGAAATATATTCGTGTGTCAAAGGGAATTGCTTTGATATCAAATTGTCCATGGTTTGGTTAAGAATATGCTCTGTAGAGTGCGTTTGTGGGGCAGTCGCTTTTTTTATGACATTTCCATTTCTATTATCAAAATGTTCTTAAGATTTAATCTGTGGATGTATTTTACTGGTACAAGGAAAGGATTCATATTTGCCTATTGGTTGGTTCAAATCAAAAGTATAAATGGCTACAGTAGCAAGCGACTTGCCATCCATCCCCCTATTGCGGCATCACTGAAATTCTAAACAATAGATTCGACAGTCCTCCTATACAATTATCCAGAATTTGCTTTTTAAATGAAAATTATCTATAAAAAGAAGTTAAAAAGCAGGTGTTTTTGGGTAAATAGGGTAAATGTACAATATGTTGAGCCAGACAAACATTCCTCTGAACTATGATTTCTTCAACAAAATACAGGCACAGTAAAACCTTTGATAAGAGAATAGTATCAGGAAATAAGAAAAAAATTCTGGATTGCCTTTTCCGTTCTACGGTATTCTTCTGGTTATTGCCGCAAAAAATACCATATGAGCCGTATTTTAATATTGCTTTTGATTAACAACGATACAGAATCATTTATACCCCCGGAAAATCTTCCGGCAACTCCCCGCATTTTCTTCGTTTCAGAACACCAAGGGTTTTGGTCATGGGCAACACTTGAAACAGGCCGGATGCGGCCGCCAGATTATATATATAATGCGGGGCGTGGCCCCCCTCTTCCGGGTTTTTGAATATATCATGAATCAGCAAATACCCGCCCGGCATAATATGTCCTGCCCAGGAATTATAATCCGTGTATGCAGCAGCAAACGTGTGGCCACCGTCAATAAACACCAGGCTCAACGGAGTTGCCCACTGACGCGCCGCCACCTCGGATCGGGCCAGAATCGGAACCACCGTATTCTCGAGCCCGCCGTCAATAAGGGCCTTGCGAAAAAGTGGAAATGTGTCCATCCGCCCCTGACGGATATCATAGGTCTCCGGGTCGAAATACCCTTCGCCGGGCTGCTGTTCTTCAGAGCCGCTGTGGTGGTCCACTGCAAAAAGGGTACTGTTGTTTTTTTGGCACGCAGCCCCGAGATAAAGCGTTGACTTTCCGCAATAACTCCCGATCTCAAGACAGGGGCCCAATTTGGCCGCTTCCAGCCCAATTTGATACAAACGCATGCCTTCTTCTTTATCCAGAAATCCCTTTGTTCTGTCTATCAGGTTTTCATTCGGATTTTCATCAGGCCTTCCATTCGGGACCGAGGATTCTCTTTTCATATCATTGCATTTCATCATAATTCTTAGCCAAGACCTCCCGGGCTTTAACCCCGTCAGACGGACCGACAACGCCCTCTTCTTCCATCATCTCGACAATGCGGGCCGCCCGGTTGTAACCGATTCTCAAATGCCTCTGAATCATTGAAATTGATGCCTGACCGGATTTGGTGACCAGTGCGACGGCTTCATCATACCGTTCGTCATAATCCTTATCACCGCCGTTGGCGGATTCCTTTTCCGGCGCTTCAAGTATCTCATGGTCATATTCGGGAGGCTTTTGTTCTTTTAAAAACTCGATAACTTTCATCAATTCATCTTCAGATATATACGCGCCGTGGATACGCTGGAGTTTGGCGGTTCCCGGGGGAAGAAACAGCATATCCCCATTTCCGAGGAGCGCTTCGGCACCGTTGGAATCAATAATCGTTCGTGAATCCGTCTTTGACGACACCTGAAATGACAGACGGGTTGGAAAATTGGCTTTAATAATACCTGTCAGAACATCTACCGAAGGCCGCTGGGTTGCAATGATCAAATGAATACCCGAAGCCCTGGCCATTTGGGCCAAACGGGTCAGCCCGACTTCCACATCCCGGGACCCCACCATCATCAAATCCGCCAGCTCATCTATGATAATCACGATATACGGCAGCTTTTCTTTCTTGATTTCATCGTCTTGTTTCGGTTCGGCTGCTTCTTTTTCAACTTTGCGGTTATATTGCCGGATGTTTCGAACCCGGCTTTCAGACAATAATTTATATCGACGTTCCATTTCCCGGACTGCCCAAAACAGAGCATTGGTTGCCTTTTTCATGTCCGTGACAACCGGCGTAATCAGATGCGGAATCCCGTCATAAACGGACAGTTCAATCCGTTTGGGATCGACCATAATCATTTTAACGTCTTCAGGCATTGATTTGTATAGCAGACTACAGATCATCGCATTTAACCCAACACTTTTACCGGTCCCTGTAGCACCGGCAATCAACAAATGCGGCATGTCTTCTAAATTCGCAACAACCGGATTACCGACAATATCCTTACCCATGCCCAACGTCAATTTGGATTTGGATTGCTGAAAAACCTGGGAAGCAACAATATCTTTAAAAACGACAATTTCCCGTTTTGAATTCGGGACTTCAATTCCGATGACAGCCCGTCCTGGAATTGGAGCGATTATGCGAATACTGATGGCACGAAGCGCTAACGCCAGATCATCCGTGAGATTCACCACTTTATTAATCTTGATTCCCGGCGCGGGTTTAAACTCAAAACGAGTAATTACCGGACCGGGAACGACGGTTTCTACCTTTCCCTTGACTCCGAAATCATCCAGTTTCTGCTCAAGGAGTTTTGACAAAAACTTTAAATTCTCATGATCCACTCCATTGATCTGCACTTCTGCATCTTTCAGAAAATCCATTGAAGGGAGCTTTATGCCCGTATCAAACCGCATGGATTCAAAGACCTGCTGCCTGGGAACCGGAACCGACCGTAGGGGCTTGGGAAGAAGCGTCTCCTTAATAAGAATTCCCTTTTCCTCATGCTCTTTATTTATCTGCTTTGCTCCCTCATCTTTAGTCTTTTTAAAAGGCAGAGCTATTTTTTTATCCTGATTTTTAATTTTGTCTTTGGGTGGATTTATTTTCTTTTTCTTATTTGAATTTAATTTGGCCATCCAGTTTTTTTTCTTTTCCAGAACATGAGAATAGGCATTTTTCACCCCCCCGCCGGCCACAAAGCTTAATTTCCCACAATTTCGGATGATGGCAACCACGGAAATGCCGGTCGACAATATAAAACCAATCAGCAGAAAAAAAGATAAAATGACCATTCCGCCGGTCCAGTTGGCGTACTTGAGTAAAAATGACTTGATGGGAAGGCCAAGCATGCCGCCAGCCGTAAAGTCATTGCCGAAAAGAATATAGGTTTCCTGAAAAAATGACAGCAGGCTCCCAAATGCAACGGTTAAAATAATCCCCCCGGACGCCATCACGGATAGCGCATGACCTGAACGATTTTTAAAGAACTCAAGAAATCCAATGAAAAAAAGAATCGGTATCAAAAAAGCGCCCAATCCGAATAATCCGATCAAAAAACCCGCCAGATGGGCGCCCAAAAAACCGAAAAAATTTTCAATGTCTCTTATATTTCCGGCATGGTGGATTGACGGATCATTCGGGCTGTATGAAAGGAGACTGCCGAGTGAAAAAATAACTATAAAAATCAATATGATGCTAACTATTTCTCTACGCATTTATTTATTCAGCCAAAGGATAAATAATTATAAAATTCAGATTTCCAGAATAAACGGCAATATGACCGGTTTCCGCTTTATTGTAAAATTAAAATATTCTCTTAGCGCGCGGGGCAGTTTCTTGCGAAGCACTTCAACCCGATCCGCCGGATCAACAATATTGATGTCTTCAATGATTTCCAAAATAACGCATTTCGCATCCTCAAGGATATGACCGGTTTCATTTTCAAACACAAATCCCTTGGAAGCAATCTCCGGACCATAAATAATGAATCCGGTTTCTTCGTCCAAAGCGAGCGTCACCACAACAAGACCTTCTTCGGAAAGAATCCTTCTTTCCTTTAAAACAAGGCGCCCCACATCACCAATTCCTTTGCCGTCAACAAGAATGCGGCCGGTAGAAATTTTTCCGTTCATGCGGCCCCCGTGTTCATCAAATTCAATAATCTGGCCATTTTCCGTGAGCAGCACCTGATCTTTGGGAATCCCGACTTCTTCTGCCAGCTGGGCGTGGTGAATCAGATGCCGGTACTCCCCGTGAATGGGAATAAAATAATCCGGCATAGTCAGGTTGATCATTTCTTTCAGTTCATCGCGGAACGCATGTCCAGAGACATGAATTCCAGATATTTTCTCATAAATAACATTCGCACCTTTTCTGAAAAGGTCATTGATGATCTTGGCAATCGCCTTTTCATTACCCGGTATGAATTTGGAAGACAGAATAACCGTGTCTCCTTTTTCAACTTTTATCTGCTTGTGCATTCCGGTTGACATCCGGGTCAGCGCGGACATGGGCTCCCCCTGGCTGCCGGTAGTCATAATCAGAATCTCATCCGGACAATATTGATCAATCTCGTCGACATCAATCTCCATGCCGTCCGGAATGTGAAGCATATTCATGGCAATGGCTGTCTTTACACTCAACTCGATACTTCTGCCGTTAAAAACAATATGGCGTTTACCGGATTTAATAATATTGACGACCTGCTGAATTCTGGCAATATTTGACGCAAAAAGGGCGACGATTACCCGCCCCGTGCTGTCTGAGATAATTTTCCGGAGTGTGTCTCCAACCACTTCATCGGTAATTGTCTGTCCGTCTTTCTCTACATTTGTCGAATCGGAAAGGAGTGCAAGCACCCCGTCTTCACCGAGTCGTTCAAATGTATCAATATCGGTCATCATCCCCGGAATCTCTGTTTTCGACAGCTTAAAGTCGCCGGTATGAACAATCCGTCCGACCGGTGTATTGATGGCGATCCCGACCCCGTCCACAACACTGTGATTAACCCTGATAAACTCAAATTCAAACGGGGGAATACTCAATTTTTCCCTGGGTGAGATTTCATTCAGGCAGGAAACAGACAGAAGTTCATGTTCCTCCAGCTTTCGCCTTAGCATACCAATCGTAAAGGCGGTTGCGTAAACAGGAAGATTGACTACCTTGAGCAGATACGGTAACGCGCCGATATGATCCTCATGGGCATGGGTTAAAATAATGCCGGCGACTTTGTCCCTGTTTTTCCGAATGTAATCCATATCCGGAATGACATAATCCACCCCCAGCATGTAATCTTCCGGAAACATCAGGCCTGAATCAATGATGACAATCGTGTCTTCATATTCAAAGACCATCATATTCAGGCCGATTTCTCCGAGCCCCCCCAGAGGGATAATTTTAAGCATAATTTTAGCTTATTTAGAGTTGAATTTCATAAAATTTTTGTACCCGTTCACGAGGGTACAACTGTTGATACACTTCCAACCAATGAAGTGTATCAGCACCTGATCAGGATATTATGTCAAGTTTCTCAAAAATTGCGTCAACAGAACTGATCAGCCAGAGCAACTGGTCTTTTGTTGCATATTGAATACAATCACACCGAATGCTATTTTTTGTTCGAACCAGCAGTTCGACAACAAATGACGCTAAACTCAACTGAACCGCAAAATACAAAGGATGGCATTCTTCATGTGATGACTGCTTTTGATCATAAAGGTCCGGATCTAAAGGTATCCAGTAAATATCCCCCATATCAGCCGGACCGAAATACTCATCCAGATACACTTTGATTTTTTCTTGATCCTGCGGTCTTAATTCATCAATAACATATTGTTTCATAAGTCAATATATACCATATTCATCTCAGATGTGCAAGGGACTGCCTGATGCCTCTGCATTAATTAATAATTGTTTCAGTTTGGAACCTCCTCCAAACCCGCCTATTTTATTATCACTACGTATCACACGATGACAAGGAATAAGAACAGGAAACGGATTTTTTGCCAATGCAGTCCCGACAAATCTGTAGGCTGTGGGACGTCCGATACGCCGGGCAATTTCTTTGTATGTTGACAAATTGCCATAGGGAATCATGGCTGTCTGTTTATAGACTGCCTGTTGAAGTTCAGTGACGCCTTCCCATAAAAACAAATCCCATGGAATGACAAAGGACCTTCCTTTGATAGTGTTACAAATGATAGTGTTACAAATTAAATTTGCTGTTTCAGTAACTTTTTTCTGGATACTGCGATCACTTGATAAATCCGGAAAAAGCACTATCGTTGAGTAATTTGTTGTATTGCCCGGCAACAATACACGGTGAAGAATAAAAGGATTTTCACTATAGATAATAGACATTTCCCCGATGGGTGTTTTAAAAGCAACCCTGCGCCGGCAATCTTCATTCATCAGAAACAAACTCCGAAAGGTTTCCTGATTCGTTGAACAAGAACTTCTGCCAGGGCGAAACCAGAGACAGGTTCGGATTATCAAGCACTTCTTTTTCAAGTGAGCGTGACACCTGTAATTTTTTTAAAGAGGCGGTACTTTTAACTCTAACCACACGCAGATCATTATAATTTGCAACTCCGGTTGTCCGTGCACACGCATCAAGACACATTTCGTCAGTCTCAAAATGGATTGGAATCGCCGCTTTTTCCGGTGAAATGGCCGTAACGGCATTCACATAGGTTTTTTCAATATCTATCCGATCCACCAGCCGGCAGGTCGTAATATCCGCAAGACCAATACCGTTCGCATTTCCGTCTGATCCCGGAGATAACTCCCGGACAAAAATTCGCTTTACGTTCGGCGCGATTTTTATATCTCCGACAATATCCCGGTGCCGCCCGGTAATATTTGAATCCATTCCGATACCGGAAATATCTTTTCCAAAATAATCGATGATCAATATATCAAGAAAATCAAACGGAATGTTTCCCATCATGTTAAACGCTTTTTGTAATAAAATTTTTTCCCGCCCGATCAATTGATCCGGACAAATCGCTTCAATATTCGCCAGGTTGCCATAACCATCCTCTAACAAGGCAATCCCGAAAAGTACGTTCAATTTTTTCAGCAAAATTTCAGCAGCGCCTTCTATGATGCGGAATGTATGATTAACGGCATAACGATGAAATTCGGATGCCCCCCGGTCTTTTCCAAGACCAATGGTCATCATTTTACAAAGACCGCTTTCAATGTCGGCTTTAAATTTTGTATGGGGCTTTATTCGGTTTATCATCACCAGGTGATCAGCGGCAAGGGCAGCTTTTGAAATATATATATTGAACCCGGAAAGATGTGTGGCAACAGATTGGGTCTCCATGTCGGCCACTATAGGAACCTTCATCTTCTCTTCAGTGACCTGGTATTTTGCCAGTACGGCTTTTTGACCGGCGGCAGTGGCGCCTCCGTGGCTCCCCATGGCCGGCACAATAAACGGCTTAAAACCTCTTTGTTCAAGAAAACGCAGGCATTGATCAACAACAATATGCAGATTGTCAATATTGCGACTGCCAACGGCAACCGCCACGGTTTCTCCATTTGTAGACTGAAGATTCCGCGGTATGGAGTCCAGGGATGCCCGGACGGCTTCAGAAACATTTTGAATCCCGGACATAAAAAACTTTTGCCGAACAAAAGCCATTTCCGGAAATATTAACGGCAGACGGTTATTCATAATCAGCGACAGGGAAATAAAAAATGATTACGCTATAGCAGGAAACGCTATACGTAAAGGGATGTTGGAGAGAATGGTCAGCTTCCCCGGTGTCGTTTAAGCGACACCGGAGAAGCCGAAATCGTTTGAAATATTAAGTTTCCTCGATAGTGATAGCGCCCGGATCACATACTTCGACGCAGCTTTCGCAGCCGAGGCATTCTTCCGCGTTAACCGGAACGGATTTACCATCCTGAATTTCAAAAACCTCAACAGGACAAACATCAACGCATTCTTCACAACCCTCACATTTTTCCGCATCTACGATAGGATTAAAAGCCATTTTTTCCCTTCTCCTTTTTTAAATATTTTATACGTCACGAATATACCATCTTCCTTATTTCATAGTAATCTTTATGAAAAATTTCCTAACATGAATTATAAAATCGAGTCAAGGATTCTTACTATTTTTTGATAGGGAAGTGGAAGAAATCAATATACCGGAATTGCGCAGAATTTTTGGTCGTATTCAAGGCGCATCAACAGGCGCATAACGTGTTATGTAACTGTTGACGCAACGAAGAAGACGATCAAAAAAGCAAGCAAGTTTGGTATATTGATTTTTGGAAATTCCCTTATATCCCAAAAAACCCGATTAACGTATTTAACCAGTTATTTTTATTTCTCTTAGACAATATTTTATCTTTTAAAAATAAGTTGCAAACATCATCCGGATCAGTTTCAGACAAAATATATAATTTAAAATTTAATTTTCTACCTGACTCGTAATTAAAATCAGGGAGGCTAATCTGATCCGGACCGGACCATGGGGTCGTGGCCAGATGCGTCAGACATTGGTCAAATGCTTTTTTCACTGTCTCCAGCTGATCGCAGGAAATTCCTTCAATACAACAAACCTTTTCCAGACCAGTTAAATTTTCTATAATATTATCAAACACAGCCTGGCTGGTTGTTACTAAAAAAGCAGATTCTTGAGCAGTCTTTTTCATCAACTGGAACCAGGCTGCCATTCGCGAACCGGTCATATAGGCACCGTAATCATTTTTCAACAGACTTTCTTGCGGCGGGTCAAGAATTTTTTCCTCACCGGTCATGCGGGTAAACAAATCCAGCTCATCATCGATTGACGATGATAGTTTCTGATCAATCTCGCTCTGCTGCAAATCCAGTTCCTGGGCCATTAAAAGAAAAAGCCGGGACAAAAACACAGGGTCCGGTTCAAAGGAAACATCCTCATGATTTTTTAAAATATCCGTTCGAATCTGAGAGGTAGATGTTGTAATGGAAAAACCGTTTTTAAAAATATCCTTTAACGAAGTTTCTTCACCCTGATGAATCCGCCCCATTGTTTAAATTCTTTTGAGCAACTGATCAAGCGGTCTTCATCTTCAGTATACGGAACACGGATTTCTATGCACCCATTTCCCTCAAGCCGGACAAGCGCTTCCGGCTGATTGTTCAAAACCGGCTGAAAAACAATTGCCCGGCCTAAAAATCGACTTAACGGTTTTGCAACGGTTTCCGGAATATATGTAAACGGAAAATAAATCGGTTTCATAATATAATCTCTATATTTTTAAGTCCTGAACATCTACTCCCAGCGCACGCAATTCTTCTCTTATCTGGTCTGCCTTTTCAAAATCACCATCGAGTCTGGCAGCCGTCCGTTTTTCCATCAGGTCCCTGAGGCCGGGGTCCACTTCCTGCGGTTTAAAATCAAAAATTCTAATCACGTCATCGACACTTTGAAATGTGCTTAACAAAACAGCCGCGTTGTCGGAACTTATCTGACGGTCTTTAATCAATATATTGATTTTTTTTATGATATTAAAAATCACCACCAACGCGTGGGGAAAATTCAAATCATCATCCATGGCGGAAATAAATCCCTGTTTAATATCATAGGCCAGCTGATCGATATCCGGATATTCATTTCCGTCCTTAATACCAATTAACGCATTAATACAAGAGTCAATCCGCTTTAAAGATCTCCGGGTCTGTATGAGCAGCCGGGTTTTGGAAAATGTGAGCGGCTTGCGGTAATGATTGGAAACCAGCCAGAAACGGATTTCTCTTGCGGAAAATCCCTCTTTAATGAGTTCCTCTAAGGTCGGCAGCGTTTGTTTTTCACCTTCCGCATTTTTATCTTCCAATGAAACACGCTCACAATGAATCCAGAACTTTGCCAGCGGTTTTCCGGTGACGGCTTTGGCAATGGCGAGTTCATTTTCATGATGCGGAAAAACAAGCTCCCGGCTGCTGGTATGGATATCATAAGATTCCCCCAGATATTTCATCGACATGGCCGCGCACTGGATGTGCCATGACGGGCGGACATTCCCCCACTCGGTTTTTACATAAATGCCCCGTTTTAACTCGGAAAGCCGGGCACGCTTCATTAACGTGAAATCCCTCGGGTTATTCTTTTCATATTCATCCAGGTCAACGGTTGCCCCGAGTTTAATTTTATTTAAGTCAATGCCGGACAGTTTTCCGTATTCAGTAAACCCGCCGATATTAAAATACAGGGAACGCAGCTTTTCATAGGCAACGCCCTTGTCCATCATTTTTTTTACCAAACTGACCATATCATCAATATGTTCACTGGCTCTCGGATATTTTTCCGCCGGCTTGATCCTCAGGCGTTCCAGATCCTTTTTAAACAGATCAATATATTTTTGCGTAAAGTCTGAAAGCGGTTCTCCGGCAGCTTCAGACCCCTGGATGGTCTTATCATCATAATCAGTGATATTCATGATATGAGTAACTAAATACCCGCGAAACTCCAAGTAACGGCATAAAATATCAGAAAACACAAATCTCCGGCATTCTTCTATGTGCATCCTGGCGTCTGCCGTAGGGCCACAGGAATATACCGACACTTTTCCGGGCTGAATCGGTTCAAATGGTTCTTTGGCCCGACTCATGGTATTAAACAGGTGAAGATCCACCTTCTTTTTCACAGCAAACAAAGGCGTGCTCAAATATCTTTCACCACTGTCCGGAAAGATGACAACAATAGTTCCTTCAGTCATTTCCTTGGCTTTTTTTGCCGCAATGACCATGGCAGCGCCACTGCTCATACCGACAAAAAGACCTTCTTCTCTGCCAAGACGGCGGGTCATTTCAAACGCCTCTTCATCCTCGATATTGACAATCTCATCAATTAAGCGTTTATCATAAATTTCAGGGCAATAGGCTTCTTTTAAATTCTTTAATCCCTGGATTTTATGGCCAAGATATGGCTCCACGCCGATAACTTTTATGTTGGGGTCATACTCATGAAACCGCTTGGCAACCCCGATGACGGTTCCGGTGGTTCCAATGGTAGCCACAAAAGCGGAAATCCGGCCATCCGTCTGTCTGATAATCTCTTCTGCAGTTCCGGAATAATGGGCCATCCAGTTTGCTTCATTATTATATTGGTCGGTCATGAAATACCGGTCCGGATCTTCACGAACAATCCGGTAGACTTCTTCAATCGCCCCGTCGGTTCCCAAATGGCCGGGTGTTAATAAAATTTCCGCGCCCCGGGCAGCTAATATTTTTCGACGCTCTATGCTGACTGCCTCTGACATGGCCAGC
>JAJRPH010000097.1 GCA_024280875.1 Deltaproteobacteria bacterium
CTTTATTTTGCGGATCAACAACCCACCAGTCTTTACCGTCAAAAAACTCAGCCCAGTTATGTAAGAATGAAGGTTTTAATAAGTTATTTTCATTGCTGATATAGCCTGCAATACCCCGGGTCGGAATTTTATTTGCCCTGCAGAGTGCCATGAAAAGATACATAAATTCCGTACAGTCGCCTTTTTTTTGGGAAAGCGCATATAAAGCTCCCCGATCATTTTTAATGTAACCGGAATACCTGATATGCTCCGACACCCAGTAAAAAATTTTTTCAGCTGTTTGAATTGCATTCTCTGCCTTTAATGCAAGGGCTTGATGAACAATATCAGGGTGATCAGACTCACAATAGGGCATGGGTATTAAAAAGTTATTCAATTCAACATCAGGTAGGCGACATGGTTTTTCAGACATAAGAAGATCCGCCTTGATCGAAATAATCCGTGTGGCAAATGGCGGAAAATGCTCAAACGAAAATTCAAGAACCTGGACACCCAAAGGATCATTTACGATCTGATAGGGATGTGATGCCTCGATCTTTTCACATAACTGGGTCGATGTTTGTTTAACCGGTGCATATGTCCAGAACTTTATATCCTTCAAAAGTTTGTTTGTTTTGTTTTGAAGGGTAAAGCTGTATCGAACCTGCTTGGGCATGGAATACGAAGTTTCGCTGATATCGTCAGTAGGTTTGTCCGATATGAAACACATAACAAGCGTTACAAATATAACGCAGCATACAAAGCTTAAAATAATAATGGTCTTTTTTTTCATTTATAATCAGAACAATTTGTTATTATTAAAATCGGATCTCCCTTAACACCCTTAATGCAGGGGCGAAATATTGACTATGAAGCAACATGGTGTGGCAAGAAAATCCGTAGCAGCTAAAAACCATGTCAGAACAACCAAATACTTTTTCATTCTTCATTTTTTAGAAACTCCATTAAACATATGCGGGAGTAATCTGGCTGAAAGAAATATTTTGTTATAAATACAGCTTTTCACTCTATCTCAAATCGCAACATAATAATTGTATATTCAGCTGCTTGACAAGAAGGAGAGATGAAGCAATAGGAGCTAAGTAGCAATCTACATTTTTTTTGTCATTGGGGTCGGATCATAATTCGGTATCAGGAAAAAAGTCTATGAGATAGACGCAAATAACCGAGATCCAAATTCAAAGCCGCCAACGTACCGCTAAGAAGAAAGTCTTCTTTATACTTATATCAAATTTTACTATCCGTGTTTGTCTGATTTTTTTGTAGGGGAAAGTCTGACATCTTTTTTGGAAATCACTAATTTATTAATCTGGTTATCCTCTTTAGTTAAGTTGATTTAAATATCACAAAATTCAGACAATCATCGGCAGGCACGGTGGCCTGTCCTACGGAGTTTATTACAAAATCTCGTAGGGTCGGCCACCGTGCCGACCGATCAAATATTGACTTAACTTAATCGAAGTAGATAACCAGATTTATTAATTTGGTTTCCACATTTTTTAATCTATAGCATGAACTTTTTGTGTAATCTAAACAGAAAGACTATCACAGTCAAGAAAAATTTTTTATTGCTACAGAAGGTTACAGTTTGATTAAAACGAGATATGTAATTTTGTTTCAGTTGCTTTGGTTCAGTAGGTTTCGCTTAAGTTTTGCTTCTGAATATCAGATCTTCCGTTCTTTATTTTTTTGTGAAGTATGGATGGTTTAAAATTATAGCTCCATAGTTTATTTGTAGACTGCTATAAGCGTTTGCGTAGAAAAACTTTGCACTCTCAAAGGAGTGAAGGTAAAAATCTTATCGATCATTTAATGCGGCATCGAGTTCTTTTTCCGTGATCGGGCAGACTGAAGAGAATACGTAGCCTTTTTATGGCCCAGTTGACGCTGGATGGCTGCGACGTTTCCTATTTTTTCCATGATATGCCGGCCCATGGCGCCGGGCAGAATGTGGGGTTTTTCCGTCAACAAAAGCTGCTTCGCACACCTGCTTCCAGACGGTATTTACCATCCGGGTGTTTAACCCGCAATTCTCATGAAAAAGTTCCTTGAGAGATACAATAATAAATGATTCTAAAACAATATCATACAATGAGGGGAGCTCTCATTGGGAAAACAGACTGTTTAAGCTGCTTAAGATTTGCATAAAATATTTTCACCCTTCGGGCAAGCCTGATCCGCCGGTTAAAATTCACATCATCGATATCTATTTTGGTCACCGCCGCCCGGCGCATGCCGGTTTCAATGAGCACATAAACAATGGCCCGGTTGCGATATCCCCGAAAGTTTTTCCGCTGAGGCCGGTCTTTTCCTTTAAACCGGTTTCTGTCCCTGGATTTGCTGCCGTCAACTGCTAAAAAATCGGCCGCATCCAGAATGCGCCGGCGTTCTCTGGCGGTAATCGCCCGTTCCACTTCTAAGCCAGTGCCCACCGGCAGCAGTTTCATCTTGGCCATGGGATCGCTCAGGGGAAATGGTTTTAATTTATGGATACACTTGGAGAAAATCTTTAAATGCGCCAAAATCCGGTTCACGGCCCGGTCTTTATATGGCTTTTTGCTTTTATCTCCATCAAACAATATATCATTTCACTGGAGCATACTATCGCTTTGCTCATAAAAAAAGTGGAAGCGTTGGAAAAAAGAACTGAGAAGCTCGAAAGTTCCGTTAATAAAAATTCTCAAAACTCCAGTAAACCGCCATCATCTGATAGTCCATTTAAAAAGCCGGAGAATAAACGCAAAAAGAGCAAGCGCAAGAAAGGAGCCCGAAAAGGTCATAAAGGCCATAAACAAGAACTTTTGGAACCAACTCAACAACAAATAATTTTACTGGAAGACTGTGACTGCGGATGCGCAACATTCATTCCTGGTACTTTGAAACCTTATTATCCCTACAACGTTACTTACGGTTCTTTGACAAGTTTTAAAATACGTCTTCGCCTATGCGACAAGTAGGCTCTGTGGTTTTGATTCTGTAACCAGACAATTTGCTCGATCAGCGTTTCAAGCGTGTGGCGCTTCATTGGCAGGACGACTCTGATCAGGACCCTAAGCTGCGGTAGCGTAATAGACGGTGCTTTTTTTCCCCAACCTGATTTTTAGGTGCCAGAGAAAGAAA
>JAJRPH010000098.1 GCA_024280875.1 Deltaproteobacteria bacterium
AAATGGCTGAACTAAAAAAGTTAACTCCGATTTCAAAAAAAGAAAGCCAGGATGTATGTTTTATTCAAAATAACAGTTATGCAAAATTTATTGCATCTCAGGATGGTTTTGTCGATTTACCAGGGATGATTACAGACATAAATGGTCTTAAGATTGGAACACACAATGGACTTCACCAGTTTACCATAGGCCAGCGGCGAGGAATCAACTGCCCTGCCGGTGAACCTTATTATGTTTTAAAGATTGACATGAAACAGAATCGTTTAATCGTAGGATTTAAAAAGGATTTATATAAATCTTCACTCACAATAAAAAATATCAACTGGTTTATTCCAAAACCTGAATCGCCGTTAAATGTTTTCGTTAAAATTCGCTACAGGCATCAGGCAGCGGAAGCAGTCCTGATTCCTGTAAATAATAACTCAATGATTATACGTTTTAAAAAACCGCAGTTCGCAATTACTCCGGGCCAGGGCGCTGTCTGTTATATTAAGGATGCAGTAATCGCAGGTGGATGGATTGATGAGTAAAGAAACCAAAAAAAAGTTCAACGTGACTGTGTCGACACTCGGCTGCAAGGTAAACCAGTTTGAGTCAGCGTCCATCTATGCCGAATTTCAGGAACGGAATCCTCAAAACTGTATTGGCTATGAATCAGCCGATATATGCATTATCAACACCTGTACCGTCACTCAAAAGGCCTCCATGCAGTCCAGACAGGCGATTCGAAAGGCTGTGCGTGACAATCCCAATGCGATAATACTTGCAACCGGATGCTATGCCCAGTCTGAACCACTTGAACTGAAAAAAATTAAAGGCCTTGATTATATTATCGCCAACTCAGATAAACACCGTATAGCCCAAATAATCTTTGATTCAAATAAAACGGGGAAGCTTTCATCACCCTTGATTGTCCATAGAGATATCCGGAATGAAAAAAATATTCCCAAAACCATTGCACCGTTAATTGAAAACCGGACCCGACCATTTATCAAAATTCAAGATGGTTGTGACAATTTTTGTACTTACTGTATTGTGCCTTATACCCGAGGCCCCAGTCGCAGTCTTTTACCTGAAAATGTTTTAAATATACTCGACCGTCTACCGGCAAATAAAAGGGAAGAAATTGTTTTAACCGGAATTCATCTGGGCAGATACGGCCGCGACCTATCCCCCCCCACTACCCTTTTAAACCTGCTCACACGAATTCAAAAAGCAGAAATTGTGAACCGGATCAGACTGTCATCAATTGAACCCTTAGAACTGACCGATGAACTTTTAAGTTTTGTTGCGGAAGCCGGCAGTATTTGTCATCATTTCCATATTCCGCTGCAAAGCGGAGATACGCAAATTCTAAAAAGAATGAACCGACCCTATGCCCCGGAACTGGTTGAACGATTAATAAAAAAAATTCACCACAAAATTCCTGATGCCGCAATCGGAGTCGACATTATGGTTGGATTCCCGGGTGAAACAGAAGAAGCCTTTATGAATACATATGCCTTTTTAGCATCTCTTCCGATCACATACCTTCATGTATTTCCGTTTTCATCACGTCCGGGCACAAAAGCAAGCACATACCCGAATCATTTAAATCCGCATATAATTAAGGAAAGACGCAGTAAATTATTAAATTTAGGCCGTCAGAAAAAAACAGGCTTTTATACTCAAATGATCGGTAAAACCGTAGATGTTCTGATAGAAGAGAAGAGAGAATCTTCTTCAAGACAATTAACCGGATTCAGCTCCAACTATGTAAGAGTTTTGATAGATGGTGATGATGGCCTTAAAAACAAAATTTTGCCTTGCCGCATTAAAAAACTATTGAACCCAAATGCCGTTTATGGTGAATTATATCATGATTGACGTATATTCATAAATGTAATATTGTAAATTTATTCATAAATTTGTCGACAACGGATATAATTTCAAAATACGACACCGAGGTCCAAAATGAAACATGAGAAACAAAAAGAAACTGTCATGTATACCATTTCCGAGCTTGCAGATGAATTGGATATCAGTACACGAGCAATCAGATTTTACGAAGAAAAAGGGCTAATTCTACCAAAACGGACAAAAGGGAACCACCGTTTTTACAATAAAAGAGATCGTGCCCGTTTAAAACTGATTTTAAGAGGCAAACGCTTAGGATATTCCCTTGAAGAAATCTCTGAAATGATCGGTTTGGCAAATTTTAATATGGAAGAAGAAGAACAGTTGAAGAAAACTTTTGCTTACGGCAAAAAAAAATTAATAGAAATGAATGAGCGGATGCAGGAGTTACAAATCCTCAAAGAAGATTTGCTGGCTATTCAGCAAAAAATATCAAACCGGATGGAAGAACTGAAAATCCGAAATTCATGATTCATTTTTAATTTAAAATTAAATATTGGAGATAATTTTATGTCAATTATTGAATGGAAAAAAGATGAAGCAGTTGCCGTTATCAAATTAAATAACGGAGAAAACAGACAGAACCTGGAATTTGCGCAAACGTTAAATCGTGTTCTGGATGAAGTTATAGAGGATAAAAACATAACGGCAGCAATCATCACCTCAACTGATAAAAAATGCTGGTCGCTTGGTGTTGATATTGATTGGCTCGGCAAGCAGTTTCAGGAACAAAACCTGGATAACATAAAAAATTTTATGTATGAAATGGATAATATTTTTAAAAAATTACTTTTATTACCAATCCCTGTTATAGCTGCCATCAACGGACACGCTTTTGGCAACGGGGCAATTTTATCCTGTGCGTGTGATTTCAGGTTCATGAAATCTGATCGCGGTTATTTCTGCTTTCCGGAAGTTGACTTAGGCATACCGTTTCTACCGGGAATGGTTGCCTTTGTTCGAAAAGCGATCCCGGAATATAAATTTAATGAAATGAAGCTTACCGGGAAAAAAGCCGGTGCAATGGAACTTGCCGAAAGTCACATTATTGAAAAAGCATGCGCGGATGCCGATGAACTACTTAACGAATCTCTTTTGTTTGCAAAGACATTTAATAAAAAAAGAGGGATCTTTAAAGAACACAAAAAAAGGATGCACAAACAGATTATTCAGGTGATCGATAATGAAGATAAAGAGTTCATTGAACCGTTATTACTTATGATCCAAGACTAATAATGATCAATAATCACTGAAAAAAGGATGAAAAACCAACAGGGCGCTTAGTCAAATCGATAAGCGCCCTGTCCTATTCATGTGATACTGCAAGAGACAAACACCGGATTAAGTAAATGCGGTCAAATTGAAAAATTTGAGGGTATCTTTTGCTGCCTTGATATATTCTTCCCGATCCATTTTCATCATGGGACGAAAAAATTTTTCACCGGAAACAAAATTGTGAATCGAATTCATTATTGACAGAACTTTCATTTTAGCATCTGCCGGAACATTCTTTCGATCTTCGGCAAGCCCCATTGAATAGGCAATATCAGATATATATTCAGGTACTTTGAAATCCAGAATACTTCCGTGACGTGTTTTTGTAAAATACCGGAACAGGGTCAGGTTTGATATTTCCGGATGTTCAAACAAATAGTCCGCCATCTCATCAACTGCGATTCGGATTCTTTCAGCAAGCGGCCTGCCTTTGATAATTTTTTCAACCTCAATTAATTTTTGGCGCATACCTTCAGAGACATCCATTATAACCGCCTCATACAGATCTCCCTTTTCTCCCCAGTGGTAATACAGGGTGGAAATATCTATATCGACAGCCTTTGCAATCATCCGGGTGGTGGTTCCATGAAAACCATACTGTCCGAATATTTTACGGGCGGCCGTAAGAATTTTTGCCTTCATTGAATCCGGGTTTTGTTTTGCTTTCTCAAGTGATGATGCCATTCATTATGCCTCTTGATATAATACACGATAAAATTTCATATTTGTTTTAGTCATTAGATAACACCCTGTCCCTCAAATTCTTTTATTTTCTCTTCCGAATATCCAAATTCTTTACTCCCTCCGCAAGAAATAAATGTGTTTCGCCGAATAAAATCATACTCCATGTTTCAATCAAACGATTGATTCCATCAATTGATTGATTAATTGATGAAAACATTATAATTTTCATTTCGACAAGTCAATATTGTTTTTAAAGTGATCTATGATTCAGTATCATTTAATATCAATTATCGCTTTAAACTCGTAATTACAAACAAGCGATGGGTCCAGCACAATTGATTTTTAAAATCATCATCCAAAAATACCTGTATGATGCGGCGCTATTCATTTAAATTACAAATAGCCTCAACATCTTCAATGGGCATAGTGAATTCACAGGGTGGTGATGAATCACCATGAAAAGCTTTTTACGAGCTTATCAATTATGGTCATTTATTGACCGATTATTTCCTTAAAATTAAAATAATACCACTTCTGGTTGCAGGCCTTGCCTTCTTCATCCTTTGAGGTATTCGATGCGTTGACCATCCATGCTTCCAGGGTTTCGGGTTTCATAATCACATCCTGGACATTTCCCTTCATGGCCGCTATTTTTGCCAGCTCCTTAAATGTTGCAAGGTCATGATCACCATAATTATTCACCATAAACTCACGCAGTTTACCCGTTGAATGACCGGCAAATATAACATCGTTGATTCCCTTGTAGCATTGATCATCCCCTTCATCACAAAACTCCTGGTCATCCATCAACGTCTCGAATCGCCGATAATCGGAAACAAGCATCATCCCCTTTACAGCCGGATCTTCACTGGCACCGCTGAACTGGTAGACATAGGAGCAGGTTCTTGGAGAATCTTTTATAATTCCCAACGCCGCCTGTATTGAGTCCGCTTCCCTGAGCAGTTTTTTAAAAAGAAACACAAACGGGACCCCCTCAAGGGTTTCAAAATTCCGATTGCCATATCCCATCTCCCCGAAAGCCATATGTTTTTCATTCATCCCGGTGAAACAGCCGGTAAATCCCGCATAGGAAAATGATACATACGCGTGTCCCTTATTCGGCTGATAGACATGGATGACCGGGTATCTCTGGGCACCCAGCTCCCGAATCCAGTCAAGCACTCTTAGATGATATAGCTCGCCATTTTTCGTGGCTTCATCAAACGCAATTACTCCACTGCATGTCTCCAGATCAGGATCGGCAAGGCTCCCTTTTTCAGGCTTTTCGGTTTTGTATTTTTTCCCTCTCAGAAACTGTTTCTTGCCGGCATATTCGGACAGTTCCGGGATGGCATGCAGCCAGTGAATGACTCTTAAAGGGATCCCGGACCCATGGGCCAGACCGCGCATTTCCTCTTTATCTTCAATGGGTATAAATGGCGCGATCAGCTCATAAACTTCGTCCATTGCATCTTCATGAACTCCTTTTGAATTTGCATATGCTTTGACAATTCCGATGATGTGGTAAACATTTTTTTGGATGTCATCTTTATTCAGCCGCCCGTTTTGAAATCCCATTTCATAAGGGGTTCCTTTCATTACAATCACTTTAATATGGTTGTAAGCAGGGTCTTTTGTTTCAATGATTTGCGCTTTGGCAAGCACGTCTTCTACAGACCGGTGATTGAAAAAAACAGTTCTCTGTTCAAGTGTCAGTTCATTTTCCGGAACACTCCAACTGCCGATCTTACCCATGACATCATAACGGTTGGGTAAATTTGAACACCCGACAAATACAATCACGGCAAATAAAAAAGTATACGTCTTAATTGTGTGTTTTATCATAGGTTTTCCGGTGTGATTTAAGGTTTAAGATAAAGTTGAAGATTGAGTTACTGCACTTACACTGCAAGATTCATACACGCATCATCTTAATTTCCTGTTAAAAAAATCTAATGATTTCATTTTAATATACGGCAGTCCGAGAATGGCGGTATAATGACCGGTCAGCATGGTAATTTTTTCAGGTTTTCCAATCTTTATCCACAACTCGTTGCCGTTTTTATAGGGAACTGTAGAATCAAAGCGACCCAGGACCATAAACGAATTTTCAGCATCAATATATTCCGCATAATTGATGGGATCACATGTTATCCTGGACTGCAGGAGACCATAAAATTCTTCACGGGATATATTATGTTCTTTAATGTATTCTTCCCGCCGCTGGACAACACCTTTTTCATCAGACGTGGCAATAATCTCGGCAAGATTCCCGCCGGCCAGGCACATCACGCTGGCCTTGATACGTTTGTCCAGCGCACTGATGAGCGCTGCTTTTATACTCCCCATGCTGATGCCGAAGACCCCGATATGTTCTGAATCGAGGTCCGCCTGCATCCCGACCCAGTCAAGGGCCTGCTTGTGATCAAGTACTATCTGCCGCAGGATGTTATCCATCTTATCAAGATCTTTAAAAGTTTTATAACGCTTCTGTCGATGCACAATAATTGAGGAATAGCCATTATCCGAAAAGTATTCGGCAAATGTTTTTGCAAAATAATTGGACCCGCCGAATATGGGAAGCACCAGAATCACCGGAGATTTTGATTTACTCTTGATGTCATAATAATCCAAAATAATATCATGGTCCATATCGATGATATTCATACTCGGCGTAAATCTGATTTGTTTAAGCACAACCCTTTTGTTTTCTTCAAGAACCTCTGATGAATACTCCCCGTTAAACCGGATATAGTCATATTCCTTTTCTATATTGGCAGGCAATGGTTTGGGGCCTGCATAATCAGGATTCATAGAAGTGTGGGCGCAACCGATCAAGTGACAGCATGAAAGAACCAGTGCAAGTACTGTCAGGGACTTTTTATATTGTATCGCCAAGATTCGGATTCCTTTTTCCCTAAAATATGAAGAATCAATGCCTGTTCCACAGATTTTCAAATCACTTTAAATTTCGATTATTGGCGACATTATACATTCTATTTGAAAAAATATTAAGGATTAAATTGATAACCAGATCATTACTCCGACTTTAACATCCTCACCGGCAAATGAATAAATCTTAATTGCGTCACCAATGCCCAGCTTAAACGATATTTCCGGTCTATTCATGTGAACCCCTATATTCCAGGTCACTTTATTAATTTCAAACTGGCTGAGAATTAATTTGATTTTATTG
>JAJRPH010000099.1 GCA_024280875.1 Deltaproteobacteria bacterium
CCATCTCTCCGAAAATATCTGAAAAAGCCTCGTTCATGGCACCGGACTGATCCCAGTAATTTAAGTTGCATGTATAAGATGTTATTCCATGGGTGAGTTCATGCGCTACCACATCAAGAGCGCCTGCATATGGCTTGGCATCGCCAAAAAACATCGCATTGTAATCAGGGGCCCAGAAAGCATTATTATAATTTTCACCAACCCTGACAAAAGCGATTGCAGAACAGCCATTGCCGTCAATTGAGTTACGATTGTGACGATCAAAATAGTAATCATACGTCTCGGACAAACAATAAGTAAGGCTCACCGCATCTTGAAGCCATCCCGATGAAGCATTTTGAGAGGTGACGGTAGGCGCATTGAATGTGCCGCCTTGCGGGGGTAAATCAGTATTATTCATATCCCTGATGATAATGGCCCCGCGTGTCTTATCTATTAATGGAGGGTCGGATGTCTCATCGTACATGTCTTTGCTCGTATCTACCATGAAGTAACTGCTACCCTCCTGCCAGACGTTTAACTGCTGTGTTTTTCCGAAAAGATCTGTCCCGGACCCGGATACGTTATTCTTTAAAACCTGATTATAAGCCATTAACGCTGAGCCGTTCAAGGCATCGATTATTACAAGCCAGTTTGATTCAATAGAAACTGATAGTTCAATCTTCCATGCCAGGCGCGGAGGCCTGTCTCCGGGTGCATAAATAATGAGAACAGGATCATTTGCTTTTGCCGTTTCAGCGCCAGGAACCACCGTTTGGGAGGCCTTAATTGCATCATCCGCATCCCAGACTGGTTTGGTTACAATGCGTCGGGGAGTCGGAACAAATGAGCCATTCATTAAATTTACATTGCCGGTTTGGTCGAGATGAACATTTAATTCGGCAGGCCAGACCGGCAAACCTTTAAATGTCTGATAATAGCGGAAATGACGACGGTTTAGAAAGTCCTTCGTGTAATGGGAAAGACTGAGTTCATCATCCGGGTTTGAAATATGGAGAAGACCACGGTTGGATCTTAAAAATTCCCTTGCTGTTTTTTTATCCTGTTGTTTTTCTGTACTTTTATCCTTTATCGCTCGCTCAAGAACTACACCATTTCGTTTGGCTTTCTTTTTTACTTTTATTTGTCTTGGCGTACCGGCACTGGACCTGAACCAAATATCAACCTCTTCCGATAGACGGTGCCGCAATTTTGCAGCATTAGATTTTTGTCTGCCTTTCTGGGCATTTTGAGATTTTACGGAATAATTTTTCCCTTTCTGCAGGTCGTTTAGGCGCTCTTTTAGACGTTTTTCAATTTTGGCGGCAAGAGAATCAGGAGACTGATTTGAAGTGATGGCTGTTGTCGAGACTGATTGGTTCTGTGACATGGGGGTAAGCTTGATGGATTTAAGCACATCATTATCTATCGCGCCCATATCCGGAGGTGATAAAATGCTAAAGCTTATCAGGGCGAAAAAAACAAAAAAGAAGATTTTACAAGTACGTTTTGTTCTCTTTTTTTTTCTCATGATTAGCTCCAAATTTTATTGCGGTGTTTACATCTTTTTATTTATATTATTAGCATCAAAAGGAGCTGTGTTATTGTAAACAGTAGTAAGTTTTTCAAGGACGGCACCTGTTGCGGCATCTATGATAAATGCCCATCCTTCAGTCGCTCTAAGTGTTGTCACGATGCGATAAGCCAGGCGCGCCTCAACTTCTATCGATGTATAGATTATCATTTCAGGCCGACATTTTAAACATTCATGCCCAGGACTTGCTAAATTATCGGTAACAATCCTTTTAGCATCTTCTTCTTTCAAAACTGGTTGGGTTTCTACCTCCACGGGTGTTGGTATGTAACGGCCCTGCAGTAGATAAACATGGTTAAAGCTATCCAAATGGACGTTGAATTCAGAAGCCCAAATAGGAATTCCATTAAATTCTTGCTGGAATCGTATATGTTTATAACCAAGATCATCTATATTTATCGACTTAACCGTCAACTCATTAACCGGGTCAACTATTTTGAATAATAAATTATTAGCTGAAATAAATGCCAGTGCAATTTCAGAATACAGCCCTTCCGTTTGAAGTTCTTGGAAATTTTTATCTTTCTCTAATCCCTCGGATAGATTTTTCCCTTTTAAAAAAATGATCGTCGCATTATTTTCATCACGTTTTATAATTGTATCCGATGGCAATTCCATATCCATTCCCTCAAAATGATCATGATTTGATTGTCTGTTAACACCATCGCATGCAGTAGCGGGAAATCCGAATCCGACGATACTTAGAATACACAGGATGTTAAGAACAGGTCCTACGGCGGAAAAAGGGCAATGACGATTTGAAGATAACTTTTTTTTTAAATCGCCGGTTTCCATCATTTTTCTCTTCTTTCCGTTCCGATCTAACAACTGGCCTTGCTCTATCATTTTATCAATCTGATTGTTTTTATAGAATATATAACAAATTATAATATTAACTATATGCAGATTTTTTAAGCGATCCCTTAACTGCCGACCGCTGATTGGATCTGGGCCCAGGCCCTCGGCAATAATGCCCTAGTATTGCACCGCCATCTTATAAATTTTTACATAAGATTTGAAGGACTTGTAAAAAGTCCGTCACCCGACCGAACGCGGTTTACCGGTGGGGGCGGATCCGTTTGAATTTTATTCAAATGACGGGGGAGGAGGATTCCCCCCCCTTGTAAAAAAGCGCGAAAGCGACTTTTTACAAGGTCATCAAGATTTGAGTTTAAATTTAACGGATAAAACTGCAATGAACATGATCAACCATTCGGGTTACGTATATATCGGACCACGTTCTCCCATCTGATCGGGATCGGGAAATTTTGTTTCGTCCAAAAATTTACATATCTATGAATCGCAGGAACTTATTTACATGAGTCTAAGACCTGCTTCAATTGAAGGAATTTTTGTTGTATAGAATTGTCAATTATGTGCTCATGGTTAAATCTCCCCATGTTTTGAGCTTCTATTGCTTTTACTTCATCTTTCTCTATCTCTTCTAAATCGCTTTTCAAAGAAAAGTGATCTGTATCATGCAAAACGGTTTTACTTCCATGAAGTGTATAACAAGATGACCAATCTGTTTGATTTTGTATCTGGTAATAACAACTATTTTTAAGGATGGTGTTCCCATCCGTGTAAAAGACATAAAATCTATCAAAAAGAATTGACGTATCCAATAGCGTCCAATCCCCTGAATCCGGCCAATAACACGCATTTATGGCATCACCATATTCATCTGTACCATATATGTAATAGCCTCCTTCATAATTCTTTTTGCCGGTTATGGTATCCAATTTATAGTATTGATGATATGTGTCCTGAGATAGTGTATAATAGAAATGCCAAGTTCCTTTCAAAAATACAGTTTTGCTTCGAACTGAACCTCCACCATTTACAGTTACTGAAACACAATCGCTCCATGCGGAATATCCGTATACATAGGGCAATCCCCATGACCTACAATATGCACGGACCTTATACGAATATTTTGTGCCGGATACCAGATCTTTTTTATCTGATACGGTTGTTCTGTCGATACCGGCCTGTTTTACTTTTTCCCATGATGCAGATGATGAACAGTCACCGGTTTTCCGGTATATTTCAAACCCTCTCTCATTGTCGCTGTTGTCGCTCCAGTTTAGAACAATTTTGCCGTTTGAGTCAGTGGCTATTAATCCCGTGGGGTTAAACGGGATGCAGACCGTGTAAGTGGGCGGCGAACAGCCCTTGCTGTTGCAGGCCTGCACATAATAGCAATAACCGGTTGAGGATTGATTACCCATTGACGAGGTGTCGCTGTAATTTAAGGTGGCCGGCCCTGTTGTGGCAAGAAGCGTCCATGAGCCGGAATCGTTTATCTCTCTGTAAATTTTAAATTCCGTCACGTTTGAGGACCACTCGTCCCAGGTCAGATCCACTCTTGAAGAAGAAGCCCAGGTGGCCACAAGATTGACAGGCGCACTCGGGGTGCCGGTAATTCCGGATACGGTTGTGCCGCAATTACTGTATGCGGAATTGCCGGATGAGTTGTAAGCCCGCACCCGGTAGGAGTACTGGGTATCCGAATCAAGATCCATATCATTAAATTTATTCACATTCTCTGCAACTGTGGCGATTTGGGACCATTGGTAAGAAGAATTACATCCTCTTTTTTTCCGCTCAATTTCAAAGCCGTCCTCGTTGTCTGACTGATCAGTCCACCGCAGCATTATTTTATTGCGGGATACCGCATTCGCGGCTAAGCCTCTCGGCTCTGTCGGGCTATCGTTAATATCTATTTTATAAACTTTTTGGTTTGAAAAAGTACCACCGCCGGATAAAGAGTAGGTATAGCCATTGTGCCACAGATAAGTGCCGTCATAAGCAAGTCCTCTTGGCTCACTGGCAGGGGAATCAAACGACCCGAGAATATTCCCCGCGGTATCTAGTTTATAAATTTTTCCGGTTGAACCATCCGCATTCCACAGATATGTGCCATCAAATGCAAGCCCATAGGGTTCAGGTCCAGGAGAATTAAAGGAAGTAATTAAATTTCCCGAAGTGCTTAATTTATAAATTTTGTCTGTTGTCTCATCAGCGTACCATAGATATGTCCCGTCATAAGCCAATCCAATAGGATCACTGCTGGGTATGCTAATAGATGAGATAATACTTCCGGATGTGGTTAGCTTGTAAATTCTATTACTCGAATTATCGATATTCCATAAATATATCCCGTCAAAAGCAAGCCCATAGGGACTGGAACCTGGGGCATTGAATGAGCTGACAGTGTTTCCGGTGGTACTTATTTTATAAATTCTGTCATTTATATTACAGGTAATCCACAAATATCCACTGCCATAGGTAAGCCCCATTTGAACAGTTCCCGGTGGCGTAAATGAACTCACTATATTTGTTGAAAGATTGTAATAAGCTACTGATACTCTTAAATTGCCTGCCTCCTCAACCGGTGCGGTATTTATCACAGACCAGCCAGAATCCGCTTGCTGGATATCTGCATAAATGTCTGAGTTGATGTTATATTCGTTGCCGCGGGAATCATAGTTATAAATTTCATTCGCAAAAACAGAATAATCATAATTCATTAAAATAATAATAAAAAAAATTAAAACCCCTGTTGTCTTAATAATTTTTTTAACAAACATTTTGCTCTCCTTTTTGGTGAATCGAAAGTTTATAATTTTGTTTCATGGTGCGGTTACCTAAACACAATCGCTCCAGTCTGAATATCCATATACATAGGGCAAGCCCCAGGATCGGCAATAGGCACGGATCTTATAGGAATAAGTTGTGTCGGGAATAAGGTCTTTTTTATCCGATACGGTTGTCCTGTCAATTCCGGCGGATTTCACTTTTTCCCATGACCCGGTGGATGAACATTTCCGGTATAGTTCAAAACCCCGCTCATTATCGCTGTTATCGGTCCAGTTTAAAACGACTTTGCCGTTGGAACCGGCAGTGGCGGTTAAGCTCGAGGGATTAAACGGCATGCAGACTGCAACAATGGGGTCACCCATTAAAGGACGGGTCAAGTGAAAAAACACCTCTCCCTTTAAAAAAAATACTATTTTTTTTGCCTGATTTAATAATTTATCACTGCTGTCCGGTTAACTTTTTTTACTACAATATAACACCTTGATTATTAATATGATACTTGCAATTTTATTTTTTGAGATAGCGTTTTCGGTTTTTTTGTTATTTTTCGCCTCCGGC
>JAJRPH010000100.1 GCA_024280875.1 Deltaproteobacteria bacterium
AGGAGCCGGTTATGGCGGCCACCAGTGCATTTACGGAAGGGGCTTCGGTTTTTGGCGGTCAGGCCAACCTGGTCCAGGCCATTGATAATATATTTACGGTATATAAGCCGGATGTGATTGCCGTACACACCACCTGTTTATCCGAAACCATCGGTGATGATATCCCGCAGATCGTCGGCAAGGCTGCCAAAGACGGTAAAGTACCGGAAGGCAAATATGTTATTCACGCCAGTACACCCAGTTATTCGGGTTCCCATGTGACCGGTTTTGCGAATATGACCAAAGCCATGGTGGATTATTTTGCTGAATCCTGTGAGAAAAAAACTAAAACCGTGAATATTATTCCCGGTTATGTGGAGCCGTCGGACATGGAAGAAATTAAGCGGATCTGCGATGCCATGGGAATCCCGATTATCATGTTTCCGGACACTTCCGGGGTATTAAACGGTCCGTTGACCGGCCGTTTCCAAATGTATCCGGATGGGGGCGTGACCATTGATGCGCTTAAGCAAACCGGCCGGAGCATGGGGACCGTTGCACTGGGAAACCTGGCTTCCGGTGCGGCCGCATATGCTTTGGATTCAAAGTGTAAAGTGCCTTGCAAAATACTGGATCTTCCTATCGGATTGACCGGGACCGACATGTTTATTGATGCTTTACGCAACATGACCGGTGTGAATGTTCCGGACTCCGTGATGTTTGAACGGGGCCAGATGGTGGATATCATTTCCGACATGCATCAGTATTTTTACGGCAAAAAAGTGGGCCTGGTGGGTGATCCGGATCAGTTGCTGGCATTGACCAAATTCCTGGTTTCGCTGGACATGCACCCGATCCATATTGTGACCGGATCACCGGCCGGGAAAAAATTTGAAGCGGAACTGAGACAAGCCGTCAAAGAAGTGCCGTGTCATGTGAACATCAAGCTTAACGGTGACATGTATCTATTTCATCAGTGGGTAAAAAATGAACCCGTGGATCTGGTGATCGGTAATTCTTACATGAAATATATCGCCAAGGACGAAGATATTCCGTACATCCGTCACGGATTTCCCATTTTTGACCGGATCGGGCACAGTTACCTGCCCACAGTCGGGTACCGGGGCGGGATTATGCTGCTTGAAAAGATATTAAGCGCGCTGATGGACAGACAGGACAGGGATGCGACGGATATCAACATGGAATTGGTAATGTAATCCCACAACGGAGAAACGCAGGAACTGCGTTACTCAGGCCGTGAAGCAGGCAAGCTACGTCTGTGGCCCGAGGTGCCTTGTTCCTGCTCCCTCCGTTGCGGGATGATAGCAGGCCGGAGCAATTCAGGGAGTTTCGTTATTCAGCCATCGAAGCAGCAAGAGGCTCAAGCTACGTCTTCAGGCTGAAATGCCTTGCTCCTGAACCGCTCCAATTCGTGATAAATTTAGGCGGTACAGAACAAAGTTTCTCGGGATGGGATAAACCCCTCCCCTACAAAGATTCCCGATAACTCTGTAGGGGCGGGGTTTACCCCCGCCCGTCATAAAATAAAGGTTAAAACCATGACTTCCATACCGATATTAAAAGAACGTGAAGAACAGATTTATCAAAAAGGGTCTGAGCCGTTTAAGATGAAGTGCGAAAAACACAGCCTGGCAGGCTCCGTCAGTCAGCGGGCCTGCGTGTTTTGCGGTTCCCGGGTGGTATTGTATCCGGTGGCTGATGCGCTGCACCTGATTCACGGTCCCATCGGATGTGCGGCATACACTTGGGATATTCGCGGTGCGTTGTCATCCGGACCGGAGCTGCACCGGTTGAGCTTTTCAACGGATTTGCAGGAAAAAGATGTCATATTCGGCGGTGAAAAAAAACTTTATGCCGCGCTGACGGAATTAATTGAACAATATGAGCCAAAAGCTGCTTTTGTCTATTCCACCTGTATTGTCGGGATTATCGGCGATGATGTGGACTCCATATGCCGGAAAGTCGGCAAAGAATTCGGCATCCCGGTGCTGCCGGTGCATTCCGAAGGGTTCAAGGGCACGAAAAAAGATGGATATAAGACGGCTTGTGATGCTCTGGCGCAATTGGTCGGAACCGGGCAGACGGCAGATCTTGGCCCTATTTCCATTAATATTATGGGAGAATTTAATATTGGCGGCGAGGCCTGGATGATTAAAGAGTATTATCGGCAGATAGGGGTGGATGTCGTGTCCATTATGACCGGTGACGGCCGGGTGGATGATATCAAAAGGTCGCATGGCGCTAAACTCAATGTGGTCCAGTGTTCCGGCTCCATGACCCACCTGGCGGAAATGATGAAGGAAAAATACGGCATTCCGTTTATACGGGTCTCCTATTTTGGCATCGAAGACATGGCCCAGGCGCTTTATGATGTGGCGGATTATTTTAAGGAACAACCGGAAATCATGGAAAAAGCGCAAATTCTGGTCCGTTCCGAGGTTAACCGGATTTATCCGGAATTAAAAAAGATCAAGGCACAGGTTTGCGGCAAACGCGCTGCCATCTATGTGGGCGGGGCGTTTAAGGCGTTTTCCCTGATTAAAGCGCTTCGTTACCTGGGCATGGAAGTGGTACTTGCCGGTTCCCAGACAGGGAATGAAAAAGATTATGAAATACTAAGAGACATGTGCAATGACGGCACCGTGATATTAGATGACGCCAATCCGCTGGAACTGTCCAAGTATATTATTGAGAAAAATGCCGACCTGTTTATCGGCGGTGTCAAGGAACGGCCCATTGCCTATAAAATGGGCATTGGTTTTTGTGATCATAATCATGAGCGAAAAACACCCTTGGCCGGATTTGAAGGCATGCTTAATTTTGCACACGAAGTCTGTCAAACTATCACAAGCCCCGTGTGGCAGTTCACTTCACATAGATGAACTGCTCCAACTCACCTGAAACATGGTGTCAGAAACAAGGAGAAATTAATTGATGGAAAGCATACGTCTTCGCAGCTGAAAAGCCTTGTTCATGAACAGCTTCTGCGCGTGAAAAGAGCAGGATATAAAAGGAAATTAAAACCATGAATACTGCCCGGAAAAGAAAAATAAAAAATTACACATCCACACAAAATCCATGCAAGCTGTGTTCGCCTCTGGGCGCGTCACTGGTCATTAAAGGCATTGCCGGAGCAGTTC
>JAJRPH010000101.1 GCA_024280875.1 Deltaproteobacteria bacterium
GGTTTTTTTGCTGCAGGGGATTTTCCCGTAGAGGCTGCTGCATAGTCTGTAAATGAAATTTGGCCGGAGTCCAGCAGGAACTCCGTGATATCAAGTTGGAACGGATTTTCCGGCGCGGTTTTTTTCGGTGCTGCTTCGGGCGTTAGTCCTGTTGGCGTGCCTTGCTCGTTTTCTGCCGTCTCGGATGGCTTCGGGCCCAGGGTTGTCAGGTTGATGATGCCGTCGGAATTTCGGGACACGAACAGCTCCGGGGATTGAATTTTAACAGACGCAAGCTTTAGCCTGTTTTCCAGCGGGCGAGAAGGGGCCACGACAATCCGAAGCTCCGGGAGTGTGAGGACCGGACTTCCGGAACGGTCAATCATTTCAAGGTTTGTAAGCCCGACAGTCCCCTGGATCGTTAAATCGGATTTATCCTTTTTCTGTAAAAACGAGATCTGGGACTGAATATCCAGACGGCCGTTGGTGATTTCAAAATCGACCATGTTTTCCGGCACATAGGTAAAATAATAGGGGATTGTAAGGTCTGAAAGGGAGAGATTGACGATTGTTTCCAGGCTGTCATGAAACGGTTTGGTATCTATATCTATAGAAATACCGGTTTGATTGAATTTTCCCGCAAAAATAGGTTCCGAATACGTATTAATGTTTTTTTCAAAATTTGAAAGATGCGGCAAAGACAGATTTATTCCAGACATAATATGATTTTTTCGAACCGTCTCATCCTGGAGCGATATATTTCTGTCAATGATGGCGATATTTGAAATGGAAAACTGAAACGGTTTTTCAGGCGCTTTTCGGATTTCCTCTTTGGGCTTGGGTTTTGGCTCAGGTTTTTTTTCAGGGATCAGGTCAGAGAAGTTAAACTCGGTTTCAGATGTCCGAGTAAGATGGAAGTCCGGTTTTTCAAGCCGCACTTCTTTGACCACCAGTCCCAGTTTAAATAATGACAGGGTCTGGATATTGATAAACAGTTTATCAAAGGATACAAACGGGTTGGTCGAATTTTTATCTTTAATATTCAGGCCTTCGACAGCTAAGGTCAGGGCAAAGGGATTTAATCGGATGTTGTCAATGCTGACCGGCCGGTGCAAAAATTCGGACAGCTTATCGGGCAATATGGATTCAAGTACCATCGGGGTAACAACAAACCCGATTAAAGAGTAGACAATAAGAAGAGTACCGGCAATGATGACGATCTTTTTTTTCCGAGGCATATTTTATGTCCTGACGGGGTTAATGGGTGTCGTATAGGCTGATTTTCGTAATGATTCTTATGTATTGAAACTACCTGTTAGATGTGTTAATGTCAAGAAGTCGGTAGGTTAAATAAAAGTGACAAATATTGTCTCGCAATATGGGGAACGTCTTCGATGATGCAAAGCAAATTATTTTTACGGGATGAATCGCAAATGCGGCCTCTCTGATATTTATTTCGTATTTTATTGACAATATATTGTTTATTATTGTAAAAATAAGTCATTATAAAACATATATGACCTTTTATAAAGCATATGAGATTCGATTTAAAAACAACCGGTGAAATCGCGAATACGCTGGCAAAGCGGTTAAAAGAGCTGCGTCTCCAAAAAAAATGGAAGCGTTCGACCCTGGCCGAAAGATCTGGGGTTTCAGAGTCCAGTCTTCGACGATTTGAGCAGACCGCAAGGATATCTCTTGAAAATTTTTTAAAGTTGATGTCCGCACTTGGCCGACTTGATGAGATGGATAAATTGCTTCAGCCGCCGGCAGTTACGTCTATTGACGATCTTGAAGTGCGGAAACGGAAAAGTCCCAAAAGAGGCTCAATTTGATTCGATTAGATGTTTTTTTGCGATTCGATCAAAAAACAAGTATCCGTGTGGGGCAGCTTGCCGAGGACAAGCACCGGCTTTATTTTCAATATGACCATGAATTTTTGACTAAAAATCTATGGCTGTCCCCTTATAAGCTTCCCCTCCAATCTGATATCTTTGAACATAAAGACAGGGACTTCAGCCCGGTATTCGGTTTGTTTGACGACTCGCTGCCGGATGGTTGGGGGTTGATGTTAATGGATCGATTTCTGAGAAAGCGGGGATATGATATCGGTGAATTATCTGTTTTAGACCGGCTGGCGTTTCTGGGCGATAATACCATGGGAGCTCTGATATATGAACCCGCCTTAGATATTAAACCCAGTGATAATACGCCGTTTGATTGACACAATTTGGCAATGCAGTCCCAGGATATTCTTGCCGGCAATACTGATGAAGTCCTGCCTCAGCTGATTAATGCCGGCGGCAGCCCTGGCGGGGCCTGGCCAAAAGTACTTGTGGGTGTTTTCAATAATAAGATAATTTCCGGGGGAACGGATCTGCCGGAGGATTTTGAACACTGGATTATAAAATTCCCCGCAGGCAATGAATTTCCGGATGCAGGACCGCTTGAATACGCCTATTCTTTGATGGCGCGGGATGCAGGTATAATGATGTCCGAAACACGTCTTTTTAATACAACGAAAGGAGATCTCTTTTTCGGCATTAAGCGATTTGACCGTAATGGCAATACGCGCTTTCATGTTCATACGTTTGGCAATCTGATACACTCTGATTTCAGGATTCCATCTCAGGATTACGATCATTTTTTCCGGCTGGTAACAAACTTAACCAAAAACCATCAGGATTTGATCCGTGCATTCAGGCAAATGGTTTTTAATCTTTTCACCCACAATCGCGATGATCATGTTAAAAATTTTTCGTTCGTCATGAATCATCAGGGTGAATGGTCTCTGTCGCCGGCATACGATCTGATATATTCATCCGGCCCGGGCGGTGAACACTCTATGACAATTTCAGGTGAAGGAAAGGCGCCGACCAAAGCCCACGTCACCAAACTGGGCGACAATCACGGCATAAAGAAAAAAATGATTGATAATATCGTTGAACAGGTCTCTGATGCAGTAAATCGATTTCAAATCCATGCGCAAACCGCCGGTGTTTCAAAATCAACCGGAAATAAAATAGTTGCTCATATCAAACGCAATCTTGATGGATTCAGTCGAACTTAACCGCATATCCGTCAGTGATGATTCGTATTTTTTAAAGTTCGAAGAAATGCCGAACATTTAGCATTGAACGTTGAATGTTCGGTGTCGGAAGTTGATTTTTTTAAATTATGGAGGTGCTCCCATGACCGATGACCAATCGACCACTTACCAATCAAAAAGCTGGTGGCTGGAATCTTTATCCCAAACCATCACCCCCAATCTGAAGTTGACAGGAAAAGATAGGGCTGATGTGGTGGTGATCGGCGGGGGATATACCGGGCTGTCTGTCGGGTACCATCTCAAACAAATAAACCTGGATATGGATGTCCGCGTGATCGAATCCGATGTTTGCGGTTATGGCGCATCCGGCAGAAATGGCGGGTTTTCCATGACCCTGTTCGGGCTGACCAAGGGGATTACCAAATTTCGCTTTAACGATGAAAAAGCAAGGGCTGCGCATACATATATGGAAGAAGCGGTGGATTACCTGCATGATGTGATCACCGATAATCATATTGATTGTGATTATGAGCGCAGCGGGTATCTGCTGGTGGGAACCAGTCCCGGACAGGTCAAACGGGTGGAGCATGATTTTAATATTATTGAACGCTGGGGATCAACCGGCATTGAGCAATGGGACCGGGCGCGGCTGGCAGACGAATTTAATACGGATTTCTATAAAATCGGTTGGTTTGAGCCACGCTGCGGAATTATTCAGCCGGCAAAGCTGGCCCGGGGCATGAAGGAACTGGCAGAGGCCCAGGGGGTTACGATTTATGAAACTTCTCCGGTGACGGATTTTTCAAAAAACGGGGCATCCGGATATACGGTGAAAACTAAAAACGGTGAATTGAAGTCTGAATACCTGGTGTTCGCCACCAATGCTTACTCCATACTTTTTCCCCAGTTAAAGCCGCTCCAGCGACCGATTTTTACCTATATTGTCATGTCCGAACCATTGACAGATGCGCAAATGGACAGTATCGGATGGCAGTGCCGGGCCGGTGTTGAAGATGCACGGGATTTGATTCATTATTACCGCCTGACAAAAGATAACCGGATTGTGATGGGCGGAGGGGATGTTGTCTTCACATACGGCAATGATTTAACCATTGATTTAAATAATAAGA
>JAJRPH010000102.1 GCA_024280875.1 Deltaproteobacteria bacterium
AGCTCGAGAATTTTAAATAAAATCATGCAGGTTCCCGCTGCCACAGGAACAGTGAGCACCCAGTATAGCATTATTTTAAAAATGATACCAAAATTAACCGCTTCGATCCCCCGGGCAAGTCCGACACCCATAACACCGCCAATCGCGGCATGGGTGGTTGAAACAGGAAGCCCCATCTTAGAGGCCACAAGAACGGTGGTGGCAGCTGAAAAATCAACAGCAAACCCCCGGGTATTGCTCAGTGTAGTAATCCTCTCTCCAACGGTTTTTATGACCCGGGAACCACCGGTCGCGATTCCAACCGCGATCCCCACGCCGCCAAAAAGCAATAAGAAAAAGGGCACCGGAACCGTTGCGCCCACCGACCCGGTTTTAACCAGAAAATAGATGACCGCCAGAGGACCAATGGCATTGGCCACATCATTTGCACCCTGCGCCAGGGCTACATAACAGGATGTGCCGATTTGTATCCGCTTAAAAATATCCTCTGCATCTCCATTATTTTTTGCCTTCAACAGCCTTAAGATTAAATATTTACCGGCAAATCCGAGTACCGTAGCAATGACCAATGAAATCGCAGATGCCGAAAGGGTCGACATCTGAACCGATTTACCCAGGGGGGTTTTGAACAAAAAAGACATAGCACAGATATAAACGGCAATGCCGATAAAAGCAGGTGAGAATTTCGCTGCCGCCGCATACGTATCTGATCGGACCAGAATCAACCTTACAATGACTTTAAACATGACAAAGGCGATCACCATACTCAATACCGGCGAGATGATCCAACTCAATAAAACAGCCCCCAGCTTTCCCCAGTTGACCACGGAAAAGCCACCGGCAATCAGCCCGAATCCGACCATGGCCCCGACAATGGAGTGCGTCGTCGACACCGGCAAAGATTTCCAGGTTGCAAATGAAACCCATAAAGCAGCAGACAAAAGTGCTGCCAGCGCACCGATCAAGGCCATATGCGGATCATTAAGGACCTCTGGCGCTATGATCCCCTTACGGATCGTATTGGTGACGTGGGAACCGAGCAACGACGCGCCGACTATATTTAAGATACCGGCAATAAGAATAGCCTGCCGCAGTGTAATGGCCTTTGCTCCGACCGCAGATGCCATGGAATTAGCGACATCATTTGCACCGATATTCCAGGCCATGTAGAAACCAATAATAAAACCGAAAATCAAGATAGGAAGTTCAGCCGACATTATCCTGCCAATTAGTCATTTTCTAAGATAGTTATCAGAAATTAAGAAGGTAGCTCCAGCCACATGCGTCACCATTTGTGCCGGTATTACCATAGGGTCAAAACAACATCAAGGTAAAATCTTTCTCCAAACCACACATTGACTTTTTACTTTTGTTATACTAATTTATTTTTTTGACATTTCATAAATTTAATTTTTTTTACAGTCGGCCCAACATATGAAATTCGGTTCTCAGATCGGAAAAGAAACTTTCAGCCATAAAAAATACTTTATGCAGGACGAAATCATAATGAAACGTAATACTTTTCAAAAATTATTATTCCTTGCATTTCTGCTTTTCATCATCGGCGGATGCAGCTTATTTTCCCCGGCCCCGTCACCGGATTCAGATACGTATGCACAGCAGCAGATTCCGGCCATTAATCCTATTGATCCTATTGATCCCATTGAGGCGATATTCAACCCCACCCGCCACTGGACCTCTGAATTCAGTGATCTTCAACCTGACCCAAACGTTATTTACAAAGAACTACCCAATGGATTCAAGTATGTTTTAATGAAAAACAGCCGTCCGGAAAACCGGGTCAGTATGCACCTTTTTATTCAGGCTGGATCCATGGATGAAAAAGAAAATGAACGCGGAGTGGCCCATTTTCTGGAACATATGCTTTTCAACGGATCCGAAAACTTTGAACCAGGAGAACTGATCAAATATTTTCAGAGTATTGGCATGAGATTCGGAGCTGATGCCAATGCACACACCGGGTTTTACAGTACCGTTTACGATATTGATCTGCCCAAAGGAGACAAAAAAAGCCTGGCAGACGGTCTTCTGGTCATCTCAGACTATGCCGGCAGGGCCTTGATTCTTGAAAAAGAAGTGGATAAGGAACGGCTGATCATTCTAGCGGAAAAAAGGACCCGGGACTCCGTTGATTTCCGTACATTTGAGGCAACATTCAAATTCGAGCTTCCGGATGCGCTGCTTTCAGACCGGCTTCCCATCGGCACGAAAGAAGTTATTCAGAATGCTGACCGGCAGTTGCTCAAGTCCTTTTACGATACCTGGTACCGCCCTGAACGAATGATACTGATTATGGTGGGTGATTTTGACATCCAGACCGCTGAACCCATGATTAAGGATACATTCAGCAGCCTGACAGCGCGAGCACCGGCATCGGAATATCTCAATCCCGGCATCATCAGCCATTCCGGCTTCAAAACATTTTATCACTTTGAACCCGAAGCCGGCAATACCAGTATCTCCATTGAAACAATATCCGAAGAAATCAATCCTCCGGATTCAATCAAACAACAGGAAATTCAACTCCGATCATCAATGGCCAATCATATTGTAAATAAACGACTGGCTGAAATGCTCAATGATCCGGACACACCGTTTACCCAGGCCATGGTCAGCTCGGGTAATTACCTGAATTACCTGAAAGGAGCGGACATCAGCGCAGACTGCACGCCTGAAAACTGGCACAAAACATTAACATCGATTGAACAAACCCTGAGAAAGGCCCTAACCTACGGATTTACCAAATCTGAAATCGAACTGGCGAAAAAAGCATTTACCGCTCAGTTGGACAAGGCCGCCAAAGCAGCTTCAACAAGAGAAAGCCGACACCTGGCAAGACAGATTATACACAGTTTAAATGCCAGACAGGTCTTCCAATCCCCGGATCAGATAAAAGCCATAAAGGCACCTATGATTGAATCAGTTACCCCGGAAGAACTTCACAAAGCATTACAAAAGGACTGGGATACCGGCAACCGGCTGATTCTTGTCACGGGAAACATCGACCTGAATAATCCGGGAGATTTACCGGTAAACCGAATACTTGACACTTATACTGCAAGCATGGCGATTCCGGTGAAAAAGCCCGAAGAAAAAGAACTGGTTGAATTCCCTTACCTGCCGACACCGATTCAAAAAGGTAAAATCATCAGCCGGGAAGACATCACGGACCTGGGTATCATTCATGTTGAATTTGAAAACGGCGTGCACTTATATATCAAGCCCACGGACTTTAAGGCTAATCAGGTCAAGGCTGCGCTGATATTTGGAAACGGAGAAAAAGGAGAACCCAAAGAAAATCCAGGCCTGGCGGCGCTCAGCCAGAAAGTAGTTCCGTTAAGCGGCTTGGGGCGGCTCACCCGGGATGAACTGAGACGGGCACTCACCGGCAAAAACACCTATGTCAATTTTCAGGTGGCCGAAGACCATTTTGCCCTTACCGGCAATTCGGTTTCCGATAAAATCCCTTTGCTGTTTCAATTGTACCAAGCCTATATAAATGATCCGGGATTCCGGGAGGACGCGTATTCCCTTGCCCTTTCCCAGTCTGCCCAGGACTATGAGGCACTCAAACACTCCATTAACGGCGGCATGATTTTTACGGGTTCCCGGTTTTTAGCCGGCGGCGATACCCGATTCGGGCTTCCGGACTTTGATACCTTCAAACGCAACTCACTTGAGGATATCCGGAACTGGATCTCCCCGGCCCTGGCAAACGCCCCGATAGAGATTTCCATTGTCGGCGATCTGGACCCGGAATCGGTCATTGACCTGGCCGCCACTTACCTGGGCAGTCTGCCGCCCAGAACCGGTGAAAAGGCCGATAATGATGACCGGCAGCCGGTTTTTCCGGCCGGCAAATCGTTAACCATTTCCGTTCCAACCGTCATACCGAAAGGGCTGATGACCCTGGCCTACCTGACCGGGGATTACCAGGATATTCACCGGAACCGGCGGCTGTCCGTATTATCGCAAGTCATCAGTGACCGGATGCGGATACGGATCAGAGAAAAAATGGGTGCCAGCTACTCTACCTATGCCTATAATGCCCCAAGCCGGGCATATGACGGCTACGGCCTGTTAAATGCAGTGGTCCAGATGGACCCGAAAGACACCGCTGACATCATCCGGGCGCTTAAATACATTGCCGATGACCTTGCCGCCCAAGGTCTTCAGGGTGACGAATTAACCCGGGCCGTCAACCCCATTCTTGCTTCCATTAAAGAACGGATCAAAACCAACACTTATTGGCTGAACAGTGTCTTAAAAAGAGCCAGTCGCTATCCGGCCCAGCTGGACTGGTGCCGGTCGTTTCAGGAAGATTATGCCGCCATCACC
>JAJRPH010000103.1 GCA_024280875.1 Deltaproteobacteria bacterium
AGATGTTCCGGATGAAATTGATGTGAGCGGAGAGCCGCGCATCGGAGTTTTTGTCTGTGACTGCGGTATCAATATTGCTGGCGTTGTCGATGTTCCGGGAGTCATGGAATATGCCAAAACGTTACCGAATGTTGTGTACTCCGGAGAAAATCTCTTTACATGCAGCCAGGACGCTCAGGATCAGATGAAAGAGATTATCAAAGAAAACCAGCTGAACCGAATTGTGGTCTCTTCCTGTACTCCCAAAACCCATGAACCGATCTTCATGGATACGCTGGAAAAGTGCGGCCTCAATAAATATCTGTTTGAAATGGCCAACATCCGTAACCAGAATTCCTGGGTTCATTCTGATTCGCCTGAGAAGGCCACCCAGAAAGCCAAAGAGCTGGTCAAAATGTCTGTGGCAAGGGTCGCTTCGCTTACCCCTCTGCATGAAAGGCAGATTCCGGTTACATACAGAGCTCTGATTGTCGGCGGCGGCGTTGCCGGAATGAATGCCGCCATCGGGATTGCGGACCAGGGCTTTGAAGTGGTTCTGGTGGAAAAAGAGGCTGAACTTGGGGGCCTGGCCAATCGACTGTTTAAAACCATTGAAGGCGCCGACATTCAGGCCTACCTGTTACAGCTTGTTAATAAAGTGAAAAATCACCCCAAAATTCAGGTTCTCACCCAGTCGCTGATTGTTGATTTTTCAGGCTTTAAGGGAAACTTTAAAACTGAAGTACTGGTTGGACCCGGAATGTATGAACGAAAAATCGATCATGGCGTCATCATTCTGGCAACCGGCGGCAATGAATATGTGCCCAAAGAGTACCTGTACGGCCAAGACCCGAATATAATGACTCAAATTGACATGGCACAAAAACTTGAAAACGACGGCGCGGACAATTTGGATCAGGTGGTGATGATCCAGTGCGTGGGATCCAGAAATGATGAGAACCCAAATTGCTCCAGAATCTGCTGCCAGAATGCCGTAAAAAATGCCATTCATATTAAGGAACTGAACCCGGAAACCCAGGTCTTTGTCCTGTATCGCGACATCAGAACCTATGGCCTGCTGGAGGAATATTACACCAGGGCCAGAGAACTCGGCGTGTTCTTTTTCCGATTTAAAGCCGATGCCCCGCCTGAAGTTTCAAAATCTGAAGACGGACTTACCGTTACCTTCACTGATTATATTCTCGGTCGAAAACTTAGTGTTGATACTGATATTGTGGTTTTAAGCGCTGGCGTCCAGGCTGAAGATACCGAAGAACTGGCGTCAATCATGAAGCTGGGCCGAAATACTGAGAATTACTTTATTGAAGCCCATGTTAAACTCCGGCCGGTGGAAATGGCAACTGAAGGGATATTTGTCTGCGGCACCGCCCACAGTCCCAAGCTGATCACCGAAACAATCGCACAGTCGCAGGCAGC
Organism: Deltaproteobacteria bacterium; assembly: GCA_024280875.1. Lineage (GTDB taxonomy): Bacteria > Desulfobacterota > Desulfobacteria > Desulfobacterales > Desulfosalsimonadaceae > SURF-3. The sequence continues at coordinate 1,417 of JAJRPH010000103.1, forward strand.
AGCCTCACGAGCCATAACCTTCCTTTCTCAGCCGCACCTGACCCTGTCCGCAGTTACCGCGTGCGTGGATCAGGAAAAATGCGCATCATGCCTGATCTGCGTAAGGAGCTGTCCCTACAATGTCCCGCGGATCAATGATGAAGGCGTCAGTTACATTGATGATGCATTGTGCCAGGGATGCGGCGCGTGTGCGGCCGAATGCCCGGCCAAAGCGATTGAATTAAACTGGTATGAAGATGAACAATTATTAAGCAAGGTGGATGCCTTACTGGAAGGAGTGATATGAGTCAGGATTTTGATCCGATTATTCTCGCGTTCTGCTGCAATTTCTGAGGGTATTCTGCTGCGGACCTGGCAGGTTCGATGCGATTAACCTACCCGACCAGTATCAAAATAGTGCGTGTTCCCTGCACCGGCAAAGTCGATGTTATTCACATGCTCCGTGCATTTGAAAAGGGAGCAGACGGTGTATGTGTGATTGGTTGCATGGAAGGAGACTGTCACTTTAAGGCGGGTAATTTCCGGGCCCGAAAGCATGTGGAACAGGTGCAAAAAATCCTTACCACTGTCGGAATTGAGGGAGAACGGGTGAAAATGTATAATTTGTCATCCGGTGAAGGTCCTCTTTTTGCCAAGTATGCCAATGAAATTCATGAAAAAATAATGGAACTGGGACCAAACCCCATTAAGTTAAAAAAGAAACAGGCGGCGTAGCCCCAAATATATAAGGAAAGGTCGAATTTATGATTGTTGCTGATAAAAAACCGGTTGAGGAAATCATTGAGTTTATCAAAGAAGATAAAAAAATCCTCATTCTGGGCTGCAATGAATGCGTGACAGTATGTGAAGCCGGCGGGAAAAAAGAAGTCGGTATCCTGGCGTCTACCCTTCGGATGTACTTTCTGAACCAGGGAAAAGATGTCAAAATTGATGAGATCACGTTGGAAAGACAATGCGATCATGAATATCTTGAAGAAATCCGCGATGTGGCGGACACCTATAATGCCATTGTGTCGCTGGCGTGCGGTGTGGGCGTCCAGTTCATGGCTGAGAAGTACAATTCCACCCCCATCTATCCAGGGGTGAACACCTGTTTTTTGGGGGCCACGGAACACCGGGGGCTATGGACCGAACGCTGCCAGGCCTGCGGCAACTGTATGCTGGCCATTACCGGGGGCATCTGCCCGGTATCACGATGTGCCAAACGGATTTTAAATGGCCCCTGCGGCGGATCTTCAAAAGGAAAATGCGAAATCAATTCGGAGCTCGATTGTGCGTGGCAGCTGATTATTGATCGATTAAAAGCGTTGGACAGGCTTGAAGACTATGAAAAAATCTGTCCCATCAAGGATTGGTCCACAGACAGGGCCGGCGGACCTCGAAAAGTTGTCAGGGAGGATGTTCAAATATGAGCGTGAAAACACCCAGTAATCTTGAAAAAATTCTTTCAGCAGGACATCTGGCAGTCACATCCGAATGCGGTCCGCCCCGCGGAAGCGACCCGGAAGCGGTCATCGAAAAAGCAAACTTGATCAAAGATCATGTGGATGTGGTGAACGTAACCGATAACCAGACATCTGTTACGCGTATGTCCAGCCTGGCGGCCTGCATTCATCTTAAATTAATGGGCGTTGAACCGGTACTTCAGATGGTGACCCGGGACAAAAACCGGATTGCCCTGCAAAGTGAGATTCTCGGAGCCGCATCGTTTGACATTTTCAACATGCTTTGTTTATCCGGCGACCATCAAAGTTTTGGAGATTGCCCCCAGGGCCAGAATGTTCATGACTTGGATTCCATGCAGCTGATTCAGACCGTCCGGATGATGCGGGATGAAGGCAAATTTCTGGGCGGAGCCGATATTAAACGGCCGCCGAAACTATTTGTGGGCGCTGCGGCCAACCCGTTTGCCGATCCTTTTGAAATCAGGGTTCCCCGCCTTGCCAAAAAAATTGCCTGCGGCGCGGAATTCATTCAGACCCAGTGTATTTATAATGTGGATAAATTTGAAGAATGGATGAAACTGGTCTGCGACAGGGGTCTCCATGAGCAAACATATATCCTTGCCGGCGTCACCCCATTAAAATCCGCCGGCATGGCGAAATTTATGAAAAACAGGGTACCGGGCATGGACGTTCCTGATGATGTTATCAAACGGATGGCCGGCACTCCCAAGGAAAAACAGCCTGAAGAAGGAATCAATATCTGCATTGAAACAATTGAACGGTTGAAATCCGTTGAGGGTGTCAAAGGATTTCATATTATGGCGATTGAATGGGAAGAAAAAGTTCCGGGGATTGTTGAAAGAGCCGGATTATACCCCAGACCGAAAATTGATTGATTTTACTGATTCGTTTAAATAAAATAAAAAATTAAAGATTCAACGGTTTTGATAACAGGCTGCACAAAAAATGCAGCAATCTGATCATGGTGGTGAAGAGGAGGGATAAATATGAGCGAAAAAAAAAGAATTCTTATTGTTGATGATGAGCCGGATTTCGTCTCCATAGTTAAAAAAAACCTGGAAAAAGCCGGGTTTGATGTAGAAGTAGCTTATGACGGCGTGGAAGGGATTGAAAAAGTAAAAGCCAATCCTCCGGATGCGATTGTTTTAGACGTTATGATGCCTGAAAAAGATGGTTATAAAGTCTGCTCCGAACTAAAAGCCGATGAAAAATACAATGACATCCCCATTCTGCTTTTAACGGCAGTGGCCGACCATGTCAGCTCAACCCGGTATTCCCATTATGACGGAATGAGCACGGAAGCAGATGACTATCTTCCCAAACCGGCCTCAGCGGAAGATATCCTTGATTCCGTTAAAAGCCTTCTCAATATGTAATGAAAAATATTTAATACAAGTACGTCCTATCAATAAACCGCTGGAATTACCATTTCAAGACAGGTTAAAATTCCAGCGGTTTGTTTACTTTCCTTAATCGACCATTTTTCTCAAGAATTTGAATATTTAACCTGAAATTTTTCCAAAAAGGATATCATTCTTTTGGCAGGAAAAAGCGATGACTTCACCCTTCAGCAGTCGTCATACGGCAAGGAGCATCTTGTATTCTGCATCCTCAGCGATGAACGGGTCTTTTCATCAAAATCTCCGGATATATTTAATCAGGTGATGAAACAGGCCGGCATTCACGGCTCCTATGTTCCGTTCATGGTGGAACCGGATAAAATCGGGGAAGCCTTGTCAAGCCTAAGAACCCTGCACATAGCCGGTGCAAATGTGACCGTGCCTTTTAAAGAGGCAGTCATTCCCTTCATGGATTCCGTGTCTGAAAGCGCGACTATTATCGGTGCCATCAACACCATTGCCAGAAACAAAAACAAACTTAAGGGATATAACACCAATGCCATCGGTTTAATGGATGCACTCGAAGAAATCCGGTTTAACCCGGCTGGAAAAACCGCCCTGATTCTGGGGGCTGGAGGGGCAGCAAAAGCTGCGGCATTTGTATTAAAATGGCTCAAGGCAGATAAAATAATTATTGCCGGACGCAGTGAAGCAAGAGCCCGCCAGGTAGCCGTGCGGGCAAGCGGTGAATTCCTGCTGACAGATGAACTGTTGGACCATGATATTCCGGTCAATGTCCTTATTAATGCCACCACTGTTTCAAGCCGTGAGGAATCTCCTGAATATGCCGATATTGCGGAAAAATTAAAACTGCCCAAATGCGAACTTATTCTTGACTTAAACTACGGTAGAAAACAAAATTTCTGGCAGGAAAAAGCTGAAAAAAACGGCATCATGTTCAGGGATGGTCTTCTGACCTTAATCCACCAGGCAAAAAACAGCCTTTCACTCTGGACCGGCCTTGACATTGAAACCAAAGAATTTCGAAAAGCTCTCGAAGACGCAGTTTAAATTTAAGGGGGAATAAAATCCCGGAACAGAGGCCACCTAAAGTTCCTAATTCCTAATTCTTACCCCGATCCAGTACCTTCCGAATGGTCTGCGCAAGGTCCCTCATATTGACAGGCTTCATGATATAGGCCGCCAAACCCAGTTCTTTCGCATTTTCTTCATCAACAAGCGCGCTATGCCCGGTACAGATAATAATCGGAATGTCTTTGCGAATTGCTAAAAGTTTTTCGGAAAATGCAACACCGGTCATCTGCGGCATGGTCATATCTGTGATTACAAGGTCAAATTGATCGGGATTTGACTGAAAAAGCGTCAATGCATCTATTGGGTTCATTTCAGCTTTTACCTGATACCCTAAATGTGCCAGCATTTCCTGTGTCATATACACAAGGGATTCCTCATCATCCACAAAAAGAACCGTTTCATTTCCCATGGGAAGCTCTTCTGAAGCCACAGCTTCAATCTCAGGTTTTTCAGTCGTTAATGGAAAATAGATACTGAAAGTGGTGCCTTTTCCGGGTTCACTGTCAACCGTAATATCTCCCCCGGAATTTTTAACAATGCCATGAACCACGGCCAGCCCCATCCCTGAGCCTTTGCCGACCTCTTTGGTTGTAAAGTAAGGGTCAAAAATCCGGTCGATGATTTCGCGATCAATGCCCGGACCCGTATCACTGACAGATATCTTAACATAATTTCCTAAGGGCAAATCAGAGCTATGACCGGATGCCCCCTCCCCTAAAAAGGTGTTTTCAAGAGTAATAGTAAGGCATCCGCCGGTTTGCTCCATGGCCTGGGAAGCATTAATGCAAAGATTCATCATAATCTGATTGATTTGAATGGGATCAGCAAGAACGGCGTCATCTATCGAGCGGATATCCTCACGTATCTCAATAGTAGTCGGAATCGTTGATCGTAAAAGTTTAAGCGTATCTTTAATAAGAGGAACCATTTCTATTGGCTTTAATTCCTGGTCGGTCTTGCGGCTGAAAGAAAGAAGCTGCTTGACGATACCCGCTGCCCGCATGCCGGCCACTCGAATCTCTTCAATGTTAAAATAAGCAGGGTTCGATTTCGGGACATCATCTAAAGCCAGTTCCGTGTTTCCAATAATAATACCCATAATATTATTAAAATCATGGGCAATACCACCGGTCAATGTGCCGATGGCTTCCATTTTATGCGACTGGATGATTTCTTGCTGAAGTATTTTAACCTGCCGCTCGGCCAATACGCGCTGTGTCACGTCTCTCCCAATTCCACTGATAAACGGTTCACCGTGTTCCGGCCGGGTCAGGGAACTAAGATATTCGAGATAAATTTTACGGCCGTCTTTAGCTAAATAAATGGATACCCCCCCACGACCAATTTGATCTTTTACCGTTTGAAGATATTCCTCATCAAATAAATCCCTTAATTCCGTCTTCATAAAATCCGACGGACGTTTTCCAATGATCTCATCCTCTCTATAGCCAAACGCTTTGCACATCGCAGAATTAACGGAAATAAACCGTCCATCAAGATCATGGGTGTAAACAAAATCATTTATGGAATTAAACAAATCGCGAAAGTTCTTTTCAGATTTTAAGACCCTTTCCTCCATCTGTTTTTGTTTCGTCACATCTCTTAGGGCGCCGGTGATGGCAACAACCTTTCCGGTTTTGCCATGAACCGGAGATTCATCAACTTCAATCAATACCAACTCAGCGTCCTTTTTCTTCAATTCAAGCAGATAGGGCGGCTGCTTTTCACCGGTTCTTATGGCTTTTTCCGTAATTTCGAGTCCCTTTTGATTCACCGGATTGTCTGTCGCCAAATCCGTCCATTTAATCATCATTTCATCCGGAGAATGACCAAGGATATCTTTTGAATTCGGGCTTACATAACGCAGTTTATTATCAGTGTCATGAAGATAAAACATCTCATTGCTGTGCGTGATAATGGTCTGCAAAATGCCTTCACTCTGTTGCACCGCATCCATTGCCTGTTTTCTTCGTTTTTCAATATTGAATGTCTGCCAGATAACGTAAAACAACAGGCCCAGAATGATGGTCAGTATCCCTGTAAAAATTTTAACCAGGTCCTGTTTGATAAAACCTATCTCTGAAGCCACATCCTCCAGATAGATGCCGGTTCCAATGATCCACCCCCACGGCTTAAACAGCTTTACATAGGAGATCTTAGGGACAATCCGTTGGGGATCATCTTTCCACTGCCACAGATAATCCACAAAACCAGCTCCATGCGCACGAACTGTTTTAACAAATTCAAC
>JAJRPH010000104.1 GCA_024280875.1 Deltaproteobacteria bacterium
ATTTCATGCAAGTGAGAAGATGGAGGAGTTGCTGCTTTCAGCGGAATTGTTGCCCGGGAGTTTTAGCGGAGATTTTGGTGACGGCTACCAATGGCAAGCCGTCATTGATTTTATCGGGGAAGAGGACGAATCCTCGGCAAAAATGCCTGTTTCCACAATGACTATCGATGTAGATGTCAGCTGGAAGATGGGTAATCGTGAAAAGCATTATAAGCTATCCACAACGGCACTTACTGATAAAATGGAAATCGGGGAAACTCCGGAATAGCCCATGAAATTCAGGTCAGATGCAGGCTCAACGCTTATTGAGCTGTTGATATCCATTACCATTGTGGGGGTGATTCTGGTCATCATTATGGGGGCTTTCCGGATTGGTATCAGGGCATGGGAAACCGGGGAGCGGGATGTGGAGAGCTTCCAGCGCCAGCAGATTGTCCTTTCAATTTTAAAGCGTCAATTGTCCTCGGCCTGCCTGCGCCCGATTGCCATAGAAGGTCACGAGTCGTTTGTTTTTAACGGCAAGGAGGGGCTGGTGGATTTTATTTCCAGTGTCTCCATTATTCCCGGCAATGATTCCGGAAAAGTTCGGGTGACGTACCGGGTCGGCCGGGATGATAAAAATGATGGATATTATCTTGAGATTGCGGAACGTAATTTTTTAACCGGTGGTGCGGATGCAGCAATCGATACATTAGATGCCGATATGATTCATGAATTGATTGCCAATGTGTATGATATCCGGTTTGAATATTTAAAAAAAATGGCGCAGAAAGAAGAAAGCCAATGGCAGCCGGAATGGAATGAAGAAGACGATGCCGGGCTACCGGCGGCGGTCAAATGTATTCTGCAAATGGATGAGAAAAAACTGCCGGTGGTCATTATTGCGCGTGTTTTATCTCAAGAAGATATTTCCTGAAATCAAATGTGACAAACCCATAAAAAGTCAGGTTCCGATGGCAAAGAAAAAAGTTCCACCAATCTCATAAAAATTGGCAAGGCGCGTAAATCCTGAGTAATGATTTGTACTTAGCGTACCATGAAGAAACGAAGGATGAAACGCAACAAAGAATTTGGACTTTTTACGAAGCCATCAAATGTACGATTTCATAAATACAGTTATGAACACATGAAAGCATTATTTGTCGATAAAAAAGGGGTGGCCCTGTTAATGGTGTTGTGGGTGCTGATGCTCCTGACGGTTATCGTCGGTGAATTCTGTTTTACCATGAGAACCCGTGTGAATATCACCCGGAATTTTAAGGAATCGACCCAAGCTCACTATATTGCCGTTGCCGGCATGAACAAGGCGATTGAACAGATTATCAGACAAGAGATCATGCCGCGGAAAACTGTGACGGTTGAGGAAGAATCTCAAGAAGAGTCGGCGCCGGACTGGCGGATCAATACTGATATTGTCCCGATGGCTTTCGGAAACGGGGAGTATGAAGTCCGGATTGAAAATGAAAGCGGCAAGATCAATATTAACCTGGCGACTAAAGGCTTGCTGCGGACCATGCTGAGCGGGTTTGATATTGATGAGCCGGAAAAGGATGTTATCATTGATTCAATATTGGATTGGCGGGATGCGGATCGGAATCACCGGCTTAACGGCGCTGAAAATGATTACTATCAGTCATTGCCCGATCCGTATGAATGCAAGGATGATAATTTTGATTCCATTGATGAACTTCTGCTTGTCCGGGGAGTGACGCCTGAAATTTATTTTCAGGGGCTTGAAAATTTTGTGACGGTGTTTCCTAAAAATAAAAAGCAGGGTCTGGCAAAACGGTCTAAACGGTCTAAAAAGAATGAATTTGATTATAACAAGTTGAATGTTAACGCACTTCCGGCGGGAATGTGGGCGGCTTTGCCGGGAATGACGGAAGAATTGATTGCAGAGATTCAGGCGTATCGGTCTGAAAAAGATTTTCAGTCATTAAGCGAGGTTCGGGATATTATTGGGCCGGATGTATTTCGTAGTATTTCAAGGTATTTAACCACCCAGACGTCGCCATATTATAAAATAAGTTCAACGGGAAAGATTCGAGACAGCCGGACTTTCGAAGGAGTGACGGCGGTTGTCCTTTTTAGTAACCAGAGTAAGCAAAAATATCAGATAATTGAGTGGATTGATGGGATTTCTCATCAAAACCGTTTTAAGGGTATCATATAAAGGGGAAGGGCACGTTGCTTTTTAAATCCAGTATCGGAATTGAAATCAATCACCATCAGATAAATATAGTATATTTGAAAGGCTCTTTTAAGGGGGAAAATCTGGCGTCAGAATCGAGCTGTCTGCTGGATGAGACCAAATCCAAGAGCGAGAGACTGGCGGATATTTCAAGCTTTATCAACGATTTTATTCGAGAGCATAGAGTTTCAGCGCCTGATATATATATTGGGATTCCCGGTGAATGTTCGATAGTGCGGGAAATTGAATTTCCATTGGCTGTTAAGGAGAATCTTCGGGCAACGCTTGAGTATGAAATCGAAAAATATATTCCTATGTCAGTAGAAGATATCTATTTTGATTTTAGCATCATTTCAGAAGACAAAGCCGAAGAAAAAATTAAACTGCTACTCGTGGCAGTCAAAAAAGAGGCGTTTGAATATTATATTCAAATTGCAGAATTTTTAGATATGGGGGCTTCAGGCATAGAGATTGTACCGGCAGCGGTATCGAATTATTATTTATATTATCATGATGTTTCAGAAGAGCCTGTTGTCTTAATTTATTCATGGGACAAGGGGTATGATATTATGATAATAAAGAATCGAGCCCTTATTTATACAAAATCCTTTGTCCTTTCTGGTGCGTCTGAAGATAAAGGCTCTATGATCAGCAATCAGTTGATTAAATTTAAAAAAATTTTTCTAAAAGATGAAAAAAATGTTCAACTGATTCTATACAATATATTGATGCCGGATAATTTAAGTCCGGAGTTTTATAATGAATTTAAATACATCGAACATGATGATAAGCAATCCGTGCTGCAAAAGGTTAAATCGATTCCGGCCCTGGGTCTCGCATTAAAAGGGATACAAAAACTCCCGATTCAGTTGAATCTAATGCCGGTAAATATAAGGAAAAAACCGGACAGGACCGGGACATATATAATGATTGTTCTGGTTGGCCTTTTGGCGTTGTCGGGGGTTGTGTGGTCTGTCAGCCACTTGATGAACCAACGGTATCAATTGAATGCGCTTGAAACTGAATTGGCGCAATTGAGAGTTCAGGCATCGGCTGTGGAAAAGATCGAGGGGGAAACAGAACAAATGAAAACTAAAATCGAGTACCTCCGTTCTCTGAATCCCGGCAATATTTATGTAATCGAAATTGCTAAAGAGCTTAGCGATATTATTCCCGAGACTGCCTGGATAACAAAATTAAGGTTGTCCGGTGATGAAATGAGTATATATGGAATGGCGGAGTCATCTTCAGAGTTGATATCACTATTGGAGTCGTCTTCAATTTTTGAGGATGTGAAATTTCTTGCCGCCATTCGAAAAGGGAGAGACGGTAATGAAATTTTTCGTATCGGACTTAGAATTCATGCCGAGAGATGAGGAATATGATATTTAAATCAATACATTTAAATACAGAAAGAAAGGTGATACTGATCGGCGGGATTATTCTGCTGCTTGCAGGGGCTGTTTATAGATTCTATCCCAGTGTAAACTCAATCTTCTCTATTGCTGATGAGGTTGAACTGAAAAAAGATCATATAGGGAAATATTTAAAGGTTGTTGAACGTCGAAAACAAGCTGATAGAGAGAATAAATATGTTAACAGGCAGTTTAAGCAGATGGGAGCCAGTCTGCTGGAGGGCGATACGACCTCGCTGGCTGCTGTGGAGATACAGAATATCATCAATGAAATCGTTGAAATAAGTAATGTCGAAATTACTACTATGCAGGTGATGAAGCCCAAGGAAGCCGAGAAACAAGATTATACCAGAATCCCAGTTCGATTTTCTATCAAATCAAATATTGTTCAGTTAAAGGAAATACTATACAAGATTGAATCCTCTCCAAAATTGTTGATCATTACCGAATTGGATTCAGAATCCGTACGTTCAAAAGAACAGAAGCAGATCCGGTCTACCATTGTTGTAGAAGGGGTAATGAGGCGTCCAGTCGTATCGGATTGACTTCCTAATTATATATAAAGGCATATACATGTTTTCAAGGATATGGATTATTAATGGTATTTTGGCCATACTTCTTGTGGTTTGCGTGGTAAATATCTGGCAGACCTGGGACACAGAGATAAATATTCTGCCGGAGAAAAATTCTGTTGGAAAAGATTTAAGCCCGGTTAATCTTTCCCAAAAAAGAGCAGTCAGGATTCCGGCGGAGTCAAGATTCAATAGCGTTGCCGGAAAAAATCTTTTTTCGTCAGATCGTAAGGCGATTGCCCCCGAGGAGCAAGAGGCGGAGCCGGTGCGTGAAGAGGTGAAAATTTCGGGAAAAAAGGTTGTGCTTTTCGGTGTTATTATTATGGATGATTATAAAACAGCGCTTATAAATAATCCTGAAAAACGTTCCGGCGGTATTATAAACAGGTGGGTCAAGGAAGGAGACAGGATAGGGAATTTGGAAATCACTCACATTGACCAGCAAGACATATCCTTAAATGATGGCGTCAATAATTATAAAGTCTCTCTTTATGATCCGGACAAGTCAAAAAAAAAAGAATCAGCATATAAGCAAATCGAGCAGCCAAAGGTGATTAGCACGGGTGGTGGGGCAAAAAAAGAAATCCGGAAGCCCTCTAAACGAGCATCAAAAATTAACCAGTCCAAGGATGTTCAATACGAATATATTGATACTCCGTTTGGCAAAGTTAAGAGAAAGAAAAAATGAAAAGAATCCGAATATGCAAATTGTTTCTGATTATCCTGATTTTCATGAGCATCATTTTTGATGTTGGCGGAGTTGAATACTATGGATTTAACCGACAGGCTTATGCGCGGACCTCCGGAATATCCGGGAATGAACATCTCGGAGCATCAGTAAAAGAAATTAAGCCGAAAAACGGGATTGATGCTGAGAAACCGCTTTCTGAAAAGGAAAGTGGTTTGACTGCAAAGTCTGTGGAAAATAGTTCTGCGGCAGAAGATATCCCGGAAAAAAATATTCCGGAAAAATCTGATGTAAAAACCCCTGATGCTGCCGATAGATCTAAAATAGAAAAATCACCCGAGACCGGTAAAGTGATTTTTAATTTTGATGATGCAGAGCTGAGCGAAGTGATTAGGACTCTTGCTGAACTTCTTAAGATAAATTATATGGTTGAGCCGCGAGTGGGTGGCAAGGTGACAATCCATACCGCCGGTGAACTGAATCGTGACGATCTTTTCGAGGTGTTTTATCAAATTTTAGAACTCAACGGGTTAACCGCAATTAAGCAGGATAAAGTTTATAGAATAACGCCTCTCAAAGATGTCGCAAGGCTGCCTATTATGGCAAGGGTGGATCAAGATGCCACTGTTCCATCCGGAGAACGGATTATTATACAAATCATTCCGTTAAATTTTGTTTCGCCTAAAGAGGTGGTAAAGCTGATTACCCCCTTTATCTCCTCTGAAGGGACGATTATATCCCAGGAAAACACAAATATTCTTGTCGTAGTAGATAAGGCGGACAATCTTTCCAAGATCATCCGGCTGGTAAATGTATTTGATACGGATATTTTTGAAAGATTCAGTCATCGATTTTACTTTTTGCAGTTTGGTGATGCTGAGACGATTGCGGAGATAATCGGAAAAATGCTTTCATCATATGGTTCATCAATTGAAGCGAGTGTTAATATTATTCCTATATCAAGGCTGAATGCACTTCTTGTTATCAGTTCGAATCCGAAGGCTTTTGATCAAATTTCTGAGCTCATTAAAAATTATGATGTGCCGAGTCAGAGTACAGCGCCTGGTATATATTTTTATCCGGTTAAAAACGGTCGGGTGTCGGATATTGCGGGCATATTAAATAAGGTGTTTACTGGGAAAAAAGATACCAAGTCCGAAAGAAAAATAGCTTCGGATGCTTCTCCTTTTATTAATCCATTCGCAGCAAAGGCGGACAAAAAAGAAACCGGCCAGGGAAATAAATCGGAAGGAATGAAAGCGCAAGGAAATGATTCTTTTGTCAGCTCCGGCACTTTAAAGGGAGATGTGAGAATAACAGAAGATGAATCACGAAATTCATTGATAATTGAAGCAACCCCTGCAGATTATCAGATTATAAAAAACCTGTTAGCCCAACTGGACATTATGCCCCGTCAGGTATTGATCGAAGTTACAATCGCAGAAGTCACATTAGATGAATCAACCGCCATGGGGGTTGAGTGGTCGTATAAAAAAGGGAATACAAGTTTAAGCACCAGTCTGGTGGAAGCGACGATGGGGAATTCGGGTTTAAATTTTACCATAGGAAATCCTGACAGATGGTCGGCCGCCCTGTCCGCCCTGGCAACTGAGAACAAGGTGAATATCCTGTCAAATCCAACGATTCTGGCGTCAAACAGCATGCCGGCAAGCATTGATATCTCGCAGGAGATACCCATTGCAAGCTCACAATATCAGTATACAACTGGCACTGATCCTCTTTTGGAAACGAATATTGAATATCGGGATACCGGGATTATGCTTTCGGTGACTCCGAATATCAATGAACACGGCCTGGTGACCATGGATATTGACCAGGAAATCAGTGAACAGGCCTCAAATGTGTCTGTCGGTGGACAAGACTACCCCTCGTTTTTTAAACGAAGCACCAAGACTACCCTGACCGTCCAGAGCGGTCAGACCATTGTTATCGGCGGTCTGATCCGGGAAACAAAGTCGGACGGTGCCTCCGGAACCCCGTGGTTTACCAATCTTCCGGTTCTGAGTTTTCTGTTCGGAAAAACATCGGTTTCGGTTTCCAAAACTGAGTTGATCATATTAATTTCACCCTATGTGATTGCAACACCGGATGATGTGGATGCGATCACTCAAGACTTTACAAATAGATTAAGTTCCGTGTCTTTAAAAGCAGAATAACTTATTTTTTTAAAGGATAATACCATATCCCCTAATAACCAAATTCATCCTATTCGATGAAATATTTCCTCAAACCAAATATATTTATTTATTCAATCCTGATCATGTGCATCAGTGTGCTATGTATGTCATTTCCGACGTATTGCTGTGCGGAAGGATCAGATTCTGATTCTTATCAAATAATTGTATTTGTCTCAAAAAACATCAGACCCTATATTGAAGCGGTGGATGGACTCCGGGGGCAATTAGCCAAATCAATTGTTGCGGATGTGGAGGTCATCATGCTGGACCGGTATGCTCCAAAGGCCCGAGCTGATCTGGCCGATCGGTTTTCCGGTGAAAGTGATGTGGGCCTGGTTGCAGCAATCGGTCCCGAAGCAGCGGCTTTTGTATGGGAATCATTTAAGGGCGCGGCTTTTCCTAAGATATACTCGATTATTCTGAATCCTGAAAAAGTAATCGGCGCCATTGAAACAGCGGCCGGAATTTCCCTGAATATTCCTCCCGATGAGCAACTTAAGGTTATACGGCAGGGGTTCCCTTCAGTTGAGCGAATCGGCATTTTTTATGATCCGGTTTATAACCTTGATTTTTACGAAAAAGCCTCGAAGGCGGCATTTGAGCTGGATGTTGATCTGGTCCCCTTAAGCGTGGGTTCCAAAAAAGATATTCCGTTTTTGTTACAGGAGTGCTGGGATTCCGTGGATTGCATCTGGTTGATTCCCGATCGTACGGTGATATCTGAAAGTATTGCCCAGTATATCATTAAGCAGGCGGTATTGCAGAAGATCCCCGTCATCGGATATAATCAATTTTTTTATGACTCAGGGGCTGCTATGGCGTTTGTGTTTGATTATAACGATCTTGGCAGGCAGTCTGCCGAGCTGATCGCAGATATTTTGCAGCAACAGGAGTCCGGGAGTCGGACTCCTGTTTTTAAAGCCTGGCTGAATAAAACGGTTCTGGAAAAACTGAACATTGAAATTTCACAACCCATAACATTGCCGATTATGGTGGGCCCATGAAAAGTCCCGGCATACATTTAAGACTACTCGTGACGGCCTTGTTGGTTATCAGTCTGACAGCCTTTACCCTGGGAGCCATCGGGGTAAAGATGTTTCATGATTTTGCGCAGAATCGTTTTGAGGAACGGTTTGAATTTCTGGCCAGGTATCTGGCACTCAACTCTGAACTGGGGATACTGATTGATCAGCGGTCCATGCTCAATCAACTGGCCAAGAACCTGCTGGCGGAAGAGGACTTGGCAAAGGTCCGGATATACAATAGCGCGGATGAAATCCTTGCCGAAGCATCAAAGGTAATTTCCGGGCCATATACGACGGTTGAAGCCCCTGTCCGGTTGAAAACTTCCAGTGAGGAAAGTCAGGCGTTTTTCTGGGAATCACCTTCCCTGGCCGAAGAGCCGCTGGATATTATCGGAAAAGTCCGGATTATTTACAGTACCTCTCAGATTAACAGCCTTTTAAAAACAATCACTGTCTGGTACCTTTGGTTTACAGTAGGGCTGGCGGCAGTATGTCTTTTGATTTTCTTTTTTATTTCAAGGTCGCTGGTTTCTCCGCTGACACGGCTGGCACAGACAGCCAGAAAGGTCGGTGCCGGGGAGCTTCAGCGGCGGATGATACCCGGGAATATCCCGGAAACCAGGGAGGTCTCCCTGGCATTTAATGCCATGCTGGATTCTTTGGAAAAGGGACGAAAAGCGGTTGAAAAGGCAAACCAGGAAATGTCCCGTCAGAATCTGCTGGCGGAAATGGGGAAATTTTCCATGATGATTGCCCATGAAATCAAGAATCCTTTGAGTATTATCAAAAGCTCTTTTGATCTTCTCAAAAAAGATCCGGCAGATCCCTCCAATTCAGTTTTGATCGGTTATATTGAGGAAGAGATTCAACGGATTAACGGGCTAATCGAAGATTTCCTGTCTTTTGCCAAACCGGCAAAGCCGTCTTTTCGGGTGGTGGATGCAAACAATATGTTAAGGGACTGTATTGACCGGTTTGGCCGCATGGATACCACTAAAAATATAAAATTTAAAGGGCATATACCTGAAATGTCATGCCTGTCTTACCTGGACCCGGATTTATTTCGGCGGGCGATTGATAATATTTTAAAAAATGCCGTGGAAGCCTGCAGCGGCAGTGGAATGATTTTTGTGGATGCGGTCTGCAAGGAAGACATCTGGGAGGTTGATATTGCGGATGACGGATGCGGCATTCAGGAAAATATGCTGGACAAAATATTTAATCCGTTTATTACCACCCGGGCCAAGGGGACCGGACTGGGACTGGCATACACGGCCCAGGTGATTTCCGCGCACAGCGGCAGCATCAGTGTCGTTAACCGGGCTCAAAAAGGCGCCCGGTTCAAAATTGAAATCCCCAGGGAACCTAAAACGATTGATTTGTTTGGTAAGGATGGAGTAAAGGAATAAATTATGATGGCTTCTTAAAAAGTCCAAATTCTGTGTTGCGCTGCCTCCTTCGTTTCTTCAAAGTACGAAAAGTACGAATCATCACTCAGGATTTGCGCGCCTTAAATTTGGAGCTTTTTTCTTTGCCATCGGGTTTTTTTGCTATACGAGGTTGTCGATAATGGCTTATATTTTAGTAGTTGATGATGAAGAAAAAATGCAGCATTTGCTTTCGATTATGCTGGTTCGTCAGGGCTACAGTGTGGATCGGGCAGGGGATGGGGTCAAAGCCCTTGAGATGATAAAGGAAAATCCCTATGACCTGGTCATATCCGATATCCGTATGCCCAATATGGACGGATTGACTCTATTGTCCGAGATGAAGGCATTGGATATTAGTTGCCCGGTGGTGTTCATCACCGCGTTTGCAACCATTGATTCCGCTGTTGACGCCATGCGCCAGGGGGTTGCCGACTATATCACCAAACCATTTGAAGAAGAGCGGATTCTGCTCACCGTTGAACGGACATTGGGTATTTCCCGGATTATTGCGGAAAATATTGAATTAAAGCGGCAGCTTTTGGAGGTGTCCGGTGGCCGAGAGATTGTTTATGTATCTGAAAAGATGGCTGAAGTGATGAAGAATGCCGCCCAGGTTGCCGGGTCTGATGCCGCCGTATTAATTACAGGAGAATCAGGAACCGGCAAAGAACTTATAGCCGGTTTTATTCACCATTCAAGTCCCCGATGCAAGGCCCGTTTTGTGCCGGTAAACTGCGCAGCCATCTCTCCGAGCCTTGTGGAGTCCGAGCTTTTTGGGTATGAAAAAGGGGCTTTTACCGGCGCGGACCGACGGACACAAGGAAAATTTGAATATGCAAACGGCGGCACATTATTTTTAGATGAAATCGGTGATTTGCCTCTTGAGGCGCAGGCAAAGCTGTTGAGGGCATTGCAGGATAAGAAGATCCAGCGGGTCGGCGGAAACCAGCAGATCCCTTTAGATGTTCGTATTCTTTGCGCGACCAACCAGGATTTAGATCAACTGGTTGGAAGTGGAAAATTCCGGAAGGATTTATATTATCGGATTAATGTATTCCCAATCGAAACCCCGCCCCTAAGGGAACGGATTGATGATATTGTCCTATTGGCAGAGTATTTTTTAAAGCATTTAAGAGATGGGAAAGAAGCCCGGTTGACTGAAGGAGCGATTCGGACCCTTCAGTTATATAACTGGCCGGGGAATGTGCGTGAACTGGCCAATGCCATGGAACGTGCCATGATTATCGACAGTGGTGACGGGAGCATAACCGCTGAAACATTGTCTTTTTTAAGGGCAGCATCTTGTACTGCCGGTTCGGTCGATCAATTTAAGTTGCCTCCGAACGGTATTTCTCTGGAGGCATTACAGCTCGATCTTGTCCGGCAGGCGCTGGCATTAACCATAAATAATCAGTCCGCTGCGGCAAATCTGTTGGGGTTGACCCGGGCCAACTTCAGGGTGTGGGCGAAGCAGATGGCGGGCAATGAGGGCTGACCGGCCATCATGATTTAAAATTTTTCTCTGTGCTCCCTTTGATGGGAAAAAGAATTTTTACTTTTAACAAATTTGACAAACTAGTAAAAAGTCAAATTCAGATGGCAAAAACAGTGATCCTACAGGTTCTTAAAATATTGGTGGTCGGCATGATGATCGGCTGTTTTTTATCTCCCTCGCCCGTCCGGTCGGCGGATTCGGATGACACCATGCTCATGTTTGTTGGAGAAGATCTGGAGGTTCTTTCCATTGCATCCCGGCGCGAAGAAAGTGCCCGACAAGCGCCTGCTGTGGCAAACGTAATTACGCGAGAGATGATTGAGACCCATGACATGTTTACACTTGCCGATGCGCTTGCGCAGACCCCCGGATTTTACATGGCACAGAAAGAATGGGGAACACAGCCATACTTGAGAGGCATTCCGGATTCGGTTCTTTTTTTATATGATACGGTTCCGATGCAATCGGACATCACAAAGTCGGTACATCCTTTGGATGTCGAGCTTTCACTCGCACCGATCAAGCGGATTGAGATTGTCCGGGGGCCTGGTTCCGTTCTGTGGGGGCCGGATGCTTTTGCCGGTATTGTCAATGTCGTCCCGATGACCGGAAAAGACTTAA
Source organism: Deltaproteobacteria bacterium (assembly GCA_024280875.1). GTDB lineage: Bacteria > Desulfobacterota > Desulfobacteria > Desulfobacterales > Desulfosalsimonadaceae > SURF-3. Next base: position 11,636 of record JAJRPH010000104.1, read on the forward strand.
ACGGCGTGGAAACCGGTATATTTTACGGCTCTCCCGGAGACGCAAAAGGCTTTCATATTAATGCCGGTCACGACGCCGGTGAGTGGGATAGTTTTATTTCCTTGACCGGCCGCGAGGGTAAAGCAGATGACCGGGTCGGTAATGTTCGAGCTTTCTGGGGAGATGGCGCCGGTGTTCCGGTTGCCCCTGACGACCGATATGGATATGTGCGGGCGGACCGGCCGCATTCTTTCGAAGTCGTCGGCAATATGAATATAAGGGACTGCGTGACGTTGTCCGGCCGGTATTCAGATTATTCGTGGCCGTATTCCATCGCGGATGAGGACCGGGAATTGATCTGGGTCGAAGATCGAAGTGCGCCTGTAAATTTTATCATGCTGGAAGGCAAAAAAAACGTGGATCCGAATTCGGCGTTGCGGTTTACAGGATATTATTCATCGGTTAATTCGGCATATAAAGTGATCGATCTTGAGCTTTCGCCCAAAGAATATACTACATACGGTGAGGTTATTTATGACCGGGATTTTTTGTCCGGAAAAGGATTGCTGACTGCCGGAGGGGCTTACCGAAATAAGCATGTCTCTGATGCCCCCATATGGGACAGTTATTTGCCCGGCTATCTGGGACCGGACAATGACACATTTCTGCCGGGTATCACGGAGGCGGATTACCGGACCGAGCTTTGGTCTGTTTTCGGCCAATATTCGCATAAAATTGGCAAAACCGACGTATCGTTCGGTTTGCGTCATGATGCGCATGATTTCTATGATGACAGCCTGAGTTATAACGTGGGCCTTGTCTGGGAGCCGAAAACAGAGTGGATGGTTAAGCTTTTGTATGGAACCGCATACCGGACCCCCAATACCAGTCAGCTGCTTGAAAAGCAAAATGCCGGGTTTGATGGAATCAGCACCGCACTGGAAGAAATAAATACGTTAAATGTTGAATTGTCATGGCAGGCACAAGACCGTTTGGGGGTCAGTCTTGGCGGGTTTGTGAATCATATTTCAAATCATGTGATGGATAATGCATACGCCGGGTTGTCGGATCCCAATCACCAGAAAATTTTCGGTGTGGAGTTGGAAGGCCGGGTGGTCCCGTTTGCCGGCCTTGAACTGAGCGCCAATCTGACAGCTTTTGATAACAGCGGACCGGATGAAACATATCGCTATGAGGACGGTTTTATTATTGATCCTGATGACGGCAGTATAGAGATAATTTATGCAGAGTCAAGCTACCCTTTTGACACTGGTCCGAACCGGTTGCTGAATATCATGGGGAAGTGGGAACCTTTTGACAGGGTCTCCATTTTTTGTCGGGCGGGCTATTTCTCATCGGTCGATATCGTCTGTCCAACTTGCGACAGCATAGAGTCCGTGCCGGGCGCATGGCTTCTGGATATGGCGTTTACTGCCAAAGATATCGTGATCCCGGGGCTTGAGTTAAGCGTATATTTAAAAAATGTGACAGACAAGAATTACCGGCTTCCGGGTACCTACAGTACCATCGACGGGGAGCCGTTTTCAGCGCTCATTCTGTTGAAAAAAAGCTGGTGAAGATCTATTTTGAATGTTGAATGATGAACAAGGAACGCTGAATGACGAAGGAAAGAAAAGCAAATGCCCGGTCTGGGGAGAAAACTTCAATATTCGACATTCTTTGTTCGACATTCGATATTTTTTTGAATTTTGAATATCGAACAAGGAATTATGAATGTCGAAGGAATGCCGGGAATTCGACCGTTGAAGAACGGTTAGTCGATTTTGCTGTCCGTGTTATTCGAACGGCAGAGTCGCTGCCGAAAACAAAGATTGACAAACTCGTAAAAAGTCAGATTCCGATGGCAAAGAAAAAAGCTCCACCAATCTCATAAAAATTGGCAAGGCGCGTAAATCCTGAGTGATGATTTGTACTTAGCGTACCATGAAGAAACGAAGGATGA
>JAJRPH010000105.1 GCA_024280875.1 Deltaproteobacteria bacterium
ACATCATCAAATAAAATGCTCGGAACCTTCATCTTTTTAAGGTCTGCGGCACTCTTCTGCATGATGTTGGTCAACCAGATTGCCTCCGGCACCCCTCGGTTGACATCAAAAAGAATCTGGGTCGCCGGCAACTGGTCATTGCGTAGATCCTCTATTCCCGTGAGAATGGTGCCCACTCGCCTTTGCTTACGTTGCATGGACTTGACCAGGTTTACAGTTCCCTGAAGAGCACTTACCTGTTGTTCAAGCCCCCTGACCTCCATATCTATCGTACTGATCCGGCTTTTATCGACCAGCCAGCTCAAAAGAATCACGACTAAAACTGTGGCGACAATGGAAAGCGACTTTAAAACTCGCTTCTGGATCGCCGTCCGTTTTAATTCTTCCCGATAATCGAATAAATTGATTTTTATCATTGGTAGTCAAACTTTCTAGCGGCCAAACCAAGGGCTACTGTCGATAAAGGCCCCAAGGTATCGATCATGCCCTGATCGAATTTCCGATTGTTCACTTTGATTCCCTTCATGGGATTTAATATTTCTACCGAAGTGTTCAGATGATGAGAAAACAAACTCTCCATCCCCCGGATCAAGGCGCCACCGCCGGTTATGTACACGCGCTCCACCGGATTTTTGGAAGTGGTGCTGAAAAACTCAAATGCCTTTTGCACTTCGTCGATAATTTTCTCAAAGGACTGGACAATGACTTCAACCACTTCGTCATCGTTTAACTCTGCAGGTATCTTCCCCAATTTCAGCTTTACAGCCTCTTTATGGGAAAGGTTGAATTTGGACATGAGCTTTTTAGTGCAATAATTTCCACCAAGCGGAATGTCGCGGGTATAAGCGGTGCAACCCTCCTCAATGATATTGAGGTGCGAGAAAGACTCTCCAAGATCAATGACCGCAACCACGCCCCCGGTTTCCAGATCGACCCCCAACTCACAGGCGTTGACCATAGCGAAAACATCGAGATCGATGATGGCGGGTTTCAATCCGGCATCATAAAGAATGTCTGTCAAGCTATCGACAAGATCTCTTTGAACCGCCACCAATAGTATTTCCATGGTGTCCGGGTTTTCACTCTTCTCGGAATCAGAGCTCTCTAATAACTGAAAATCAATGCTGACATCGTCGATATCAAAAGGAATGTACTGCTCTGCCTCGCTGGCGATGTTTTCCTTTAGCTCTTCCGCCGTCATCTTAGGCACCCGGATCTTTTTTATGATCACAGCCTCACCGGCTATGGATGCCACTGCATAGCGGGTGTCTACTTTTTCCAGCTTGATCATCTTGGCGAGCGTCTCCACAATTTCGTCCGGCTCGCGGATCACGCCATCCACAATGCTGTCTTCTTTGAGGGGCATTACAGAAAAATTGAGCAACTCAAATTTTTTACCGGTTCCCCCCATCTGCGCCATCTTGATGGAGTGAGACCCGATATCAATTGCCACTAATGGGGTATTTTCTGATAAAAACATACTTAGTCCTGTTGGCTCTCTATAATTTCGTAATAAGCAACGCTGGGCTGCAAACCTACCTGCGATTTATAAGTGGTTTACCGTCGAAGGAGCAAACTTTATACCAAACCATCACGCCGCCATAAGTTGTTTTATTTAAACCCCTTAAAAAACGGGGCCCTATTTCTTCCTGGAAGAAAGTGGCTACATTTTTCACCATCTGTCTCCATTTATGAACACTTTTCAATCCCCGGTGGGAGACAGCAATTGGCAATTATTAAAAGCAGGCAAACTGCTTTTTAAGGCTTTCAAACCCTTTTTACTTTTGCAGATTTGTTTTTTTGCATCCGTCTAGCCTTCATCGGCTTCATCGAAAAGTGAAGCACGATCCGATAATTTATAGCCCAGGGCTAATATAATTTTTCGCTTGGTATCCAGCCGACACTCATTGCCCTTCTCAATGCGATCAATGGTCTGAACCGTCACACTCGCTTTGCGTGCCAGCTCAGCCTTGCTCATCATCTGAGACTCCCTCACTTTTCTGATGCTATTGGACTTGGCCACAATCCCGCTCCTCCTTCTTTAAAGTCGATCAATCACTGGAAAGAAATTACTGACAAATTAATTTTTACGTTGAATACGTCAATGGTAAGACCAATTTAAACATCAGTCAATAAACCTTTCACATACTATCCGATAAAATAATATATATTTTAACAAATTTATACTAACTTACACAAGCCTATTTACTTTTACACACAATTTCCATCAGAAATCATGTGACAGGAGCAATAACCCTTCTTCAGTAACGCTCCAAAAGAAATAATTTTTCAGGATTTGCACGGAGAGAAATGATATCTGCTCTTGAGGCCCAGTGGAGTGAATCGGCTTCAGGCGATAGGGATCAGAAAATATTCTGTGGCAATAACAGGTAATTTCAGGGTTTATTCAAATGCAGGTTGAAACGAAACCCGTTTTCGCTTAATTTTGTCCGTATGAAACAAGTTTATATGGATACTTTTGGCTGCCAGATGAATGTGGCGGATTCAGACCGGATGGAGCTTCTCCTCTTTCATTCGGGGTTTGCCCGCACATCACAGATGGATGATGCGGACCTGATTCTGGTCAACACCTGTTCCGTCCGGGAAAAAGCCGAGCAAAAAATATTTTCCCTGTTTGGAAGCATGAGACCTCTGAAAAAAGCCAACCCCGATCTGGTGATGGGTATCACTGGCTGTCTCGCGCAACAAGAGGGGGAACGTCTTTTAAAAC
>JAJRPH010000106.1 GCA_024280875.1 Deltaproteobacteria bacterium
TGTCTTGTCAATGCACTTCGGTGATATGCATAGCAGCCCTGAGAACCATGACTGTGGGGAAGGCATGCGTGAATTCCCAAAGCCGCATACATGGCGCCAATCGGCTGGCAGGTTTTTGCCGGATTGACCGTCAAGGCGCTTCTTTCCTTTATTTCTGTTGTTGTGTGTTTTAATAGCATCGTTTTCTCCTCAAACGGATGATGGCTTCGTGAAAAAATCATGAAAAATTATAATATTGAATCAAGATTTAAATGGTATTGAGTAGGCCGGGTTTCTTACCCGGCGTCAAATTGTTTGGATCAGCTTATTTCTTTTTTTCGGGAATGGAATTCAGACCTATGATGTTTGCAGAAACCATCAAGTTATTGAAAGGTCTGTTTACTTTCTACTCATCAAAAACATAGTTGGCGGCAAGCTCGGGATTCTTTTCCCACGGTGCTTTTAAAAAACCCCAGATCTTGCTGTTCACCAGTCTCTCAATATCCTTGTAAAAATTCACCGCACCGATAAAACCTGCGTATGGGCCTCCGGAATCATAGGAGTGAAGCTGTTTCATAGGAATACCGTGCTTCTGAACCGCATATTTTTCCTTAATACCGGCACAAAAAATATCCGGTTTGAATGATTCAATCAGCTTGTCGGCTTCATGCTGGGTCAAATCATCAATGATCATTGAACCGGTTTTCATTTCAGTCATCATGCCTTCATAATCGGAAAATGTAAGTCCGTCTTCAATCAATGCTTTTAACTCTTCCGGCGTTTTACGGGGTTTGAAACGCTCGGCATCCGGTGTGATTTTCAGCTCTTCAATATTTCTGCTGTCCGCATCCACCCGAATATCCGGCAATACCTTCCGGCCTTCATAGTCATCCCTGTGTCCGAATTCATATCCCGCAGACAGTGTTTCCATTCCCAGTTCCGTAAACAATTCCTGGTAATGATGGGCGCGGGAGCCGCCAACAAACATCATGGCCCGTTTCCCCGTTGTTCTTGGCCGGATCAGCTGCAACTCTTTTTCGATTTCAGGCATTTCTTCCGCAATAACGGCCTCGATTTTTTCGGCAAATGCCGGGTCTTCAAAATATTTGGCAATTTTCCGCAAAGACTTTGCAGTTGCCTGAGCACCGATAAAATTGACTTTGATCCAGGGAAGCCCAAATTTTGTTTCCATCATTTCCGCTACATAGTTGATGGACCGGTGGCACATAATCAGGTTCAGATCAGCGGTATGGGCGTTGGCAAACTCATCAATGCTCGAATTACCACTGAATGTGGAAACCAGGGTAATACCGCATTTATCAAAAATCCGCTCTATTTCAAACGAGTCCCCGCCGATATTATATTCACCCAGCAGGTTGAGCCTGAATTCCCCTTCCCGGATCGTGTCGTCTGTGCCGATCACATGTTTGAATATCCCGTTGTTTGCAATATGATGCCCTGCCGACTGGCTGACCCCTTTATACCCCTCACAGGAAAAACCGAATATATTGATTCCCAGCTTTGCCTTCATCTTCCGGCACACGGCATGGATATCGTCTCCGATCAGGCCCACCGGGCAAGTGGCGAATACCGCAATGGCCTTGGGATGAAAATTGTCGTAGGCCTCCTGGATCGCCTGTTCCAGTTTTTTCTCTCCGCCGAAAATAATCTCCTTTTCCTGCATGTCGGTTGAAAAACAATAGGGGATAAAATTATGCCCGTCCGGACTTTTGCTTGAATCTGTCTGGTTCCGCCGGGTCAACCAGCTATAAAAGCCGCAACCGATAGGACCATGGGTAATATTAATGATATCTCGGGTCGGCCCCAGAACAACGCCTTTACACCCGGCGTAACAGCAGCCCCGCTGCCCGATCAGGCCGGGAATGGTCCGCACGTTGGATGAAATCTCAGGGACTTTTTTATCACGACCGACCTTATTAATAATAATCTGCTTAGCGCGCTTGCGCGCAATCTTGGGTGGATAATCACGCAGCATTTCCTGTTTGATTTTCTCAGGATCTTTCCCGTCTAACATACTCTTGCCTGCAATTTCGGCATTTAATGTTGATGCCATGATATGTATCTCCTATTTTTTTTATGTTAACCATCCAGAACAGCATCACCACTCTCACCGGTCCGAACACGGATGGCATCCAGGCAGGGCATGACAAAAATCATGCCGTCACCGGATTTACCGGTCTGGTTTTCACGGATAATGGTTGTAACGGTTTTATGCACCAACTTGTCCGGTACACTGATAATCATGGCACGCTTGGGTATCAACCGCCCGCTCTGACCGAGCTGGGAAATGGCTTCTTCATAACCTTTTTCAGCACCTTTCAAGAGTTCCACATCCACCAGACCCTTTCCACGTCCCAGGGCATCTCTTGCCGATATGGAAGAAATCCCCGCTTCAGACAGCGCCTGTTTGGTCTGGTTCATTTTATTGATTCGGATAATTGCCATGACTTCTTTCATATCGAGACCTCTTCCATTTCTCCGTCAGGCGTCTGTTTCACCCCTGAACTGATGGTGTAAACTTCCAACACCGGTACGATAAAGATCTTGCCGTCTCCGTAAGCGCCTTTATCCCCTGTCCGCGCTGCCGAAATGATGGTTTTAACCACAAAGTCCTTGTCCTTCTTGTTGACCATGGTCAGCAGCATTTCCTTGGGGATTTCATCATAGGTGATTTCCCCGATTTTAATTCCCCGTTGTTTACCCCGGCCGACTACGGACATTTTGGTGACTCCGGGAAATCCGGCTTCCATTAATGCGCAAAGCACATTATCCACTTTTTCCGGTCTGACGATTGAGCGCACGATGATCATTTTGCCGTTCCTCCTATTATAATGACTGCGTTTAAAGCCTCAGGCCGGGTTTTTTCCCGGCAATTGTTTTTTATCAATCTGTTAAGACGCAATACCGTGATCAATTAACAGTTTTTCCAGTTCTTCAATCTCGAGGGGTGTCGGGATTACCCGCATTTCGTTTGCCGATATTTTTTTTGCCAGGCTGCGGTATTCATCTGCCTGGGCATTCTCCGGTTCATATTCGATCACGGTTTTGCGATAAATTTCCGCTCGCTGCACCACATTGTCCCGGGGTACAAAATGGATCATCTGGGTGCCCAGCTTGTCAGCAAAGGCCTCGATCATCTCCAGTTCATTATCCACCTGACGGCTGTTGCAGATCAATCCGCCCAGTCGAACAACCCCGGCTTCGGCGAATTTTACAATCCCTTTGCAGATATTGTTGGCCGCATACATGGCCATCATCTCACCGGACACCACAATATAAATTTCCTCGGCTTTGCCTTCCCGGATGGGCATAGCAAAACCACCGCATACAACATCGCCCAGAACATCATAAAATGCGTAATCAAGCGCCTTGCTTTCCGCATACGCCCCGAGCTGCTCCAACAGGTTAATAGATGTGATAATACCGCGACCCGCACACCCGACACCCGGTTCCGGTCCACCGGATTCCGTGCACATAATGCCTCTGAATCCGGGTTTCAGCACATCATCAAGTTCCACGTCTTCACCTTCTTCCCGCAACGTGTCCAGCACGGTTTTCTGAGCCAGACCGCCGAGCAGCAGACGAGTGGAGTCTGCCTTGGGGTCACACCCCACCACCATGATATTGAACCCCATTTCCGACAAGCCAGCCACGGTATTCTGTGTAGTGGTTGATTTTCCGATCCCGCCTTTTCCGTAAATAGCTATCTTTCTCATTGTGTTCCTCCCAATTATTTAAAAGAAATGTTTCTTTTCGTTCGTTTAGAAGTTTTAATTTCAAGCATTGTGCCAAAACACTTTCATGGCATCTGATAAAAATTTTAAATGATTTGATTTATTCAATTTAATTTTTTATTCGGACACCAGCAGCACGTATAAACGCTTTCAATTAGTGACATAATCGATGCGACAAAAGTGTAGACAACTACAAGATAGGTGGACATTGTTGTGGATTGGAGGTTGGTGGGCGCGGCCTCGAAAAAAAAGCTTTATAATTCTATATTTGGAAGATGATTGACGGATTCGGAATGGCCTGATTGGGAGAAAAGACAGAATAATATGAAGAATTAATGCTTTAATACAGAATGAGAATGGATATAAATGATTAAGTTTAAAGATAAATACAAAATCAATTGTCATTTATCCAAAATAAGTATATTTTAAATTTTTTGAAATTGAGATAAAAAACTATAATTTTAAATAGTAACTCTATTTTAGCTAACAACTTAGTAATTATTCAGCGAGTTTTTATAGGTATTAGCACTACCATAATAGATCAGGCAACTTACCTTTAAATAGCTGGTCTAAGGCATGACTTGATTTAATTTTCTGTTTGCGGCAAGTCGACAAAAA
>JAJRPH010000107.1 GCA_024280875.1 Deltaproteobacteria bacterium
CCGGCACCGCAAGAATGCCGGCAAATGCACCGAATGGACTTTTCCGGGCAAATTTCGATTTCTCAAACAGATCAACCAACGGGTTTGCTATTCCGGGAAGATGAGAGGTCGTTTGCCAGGTGATGGGCACATCTCCCAGAAGAGAGGTAAATAAATATTTAATTTCGCCAATACTGAAAAACCGGGCACGATTGTAAACTGTTGATTTAAAAATCCCCCGGATCCGACGCTGAAATGCTTTTAAGGCATATTTATTTAAAACACCGACAAACACACCGTCCTTTGCCACCCGGCACGCCTCTGCCAGCGCCTTTCGGGGATCTTCGACAAATTCAAGGGACAGGCAAAGAGTGGCATAATCAAAGGAATTGTCTTCAAACGGCAGGTCTTCGGCATGCGCACGGTGAAGATCCACGCGATGCCCCACCTTTTTCTTTGCAATATCAAGCATATAAGGAGATGGGTCCACACCGGTCAGCTGAATGCCCTTGCCGAGAAACGGCATCAGACTGGCGCCAGCACCGCAGCCGATATCAAGGAGCCGTTCTCCGAACCGGGGATGCAGCATCTCCAGCATCAGCTGATTTTCACGATCAACAACTCTCTGGTTGCCGTCTTTATTCAGCCATTGATCATATGCAACAGCATCATTAAAATCAAATACATAGCCCATGTGAGTGTTGTAATTAAATAAACTGATTTTTTCAAGGAGAAAGCGGGGGAGGAAGCTACTTAATGCTGAATAAAGAATAACCGGATTTATTTCAAATATTTGCTCTGGTATTAAGAAGCCGGTTCTCTCACCAATTTTTTATGCCCATTTTAATGAATCAATAATGACAAACTCGTAAAAAGTCAGATTCCGATGGCAAAGAAAAAAGCTCCACCAAATCTTAAAATTGGCAAGGCGCGCAAATCCTGAGTGATGATTTGTACTTAGCGTACCATGAAGAAACGAAGGATGAAGCGCAACACAGAATTTGGACTTTTTACGAAGCCATCAATGATATAATAAATATTTTTTATCTTGTTCATAAGCATACGGATTGATAAATTCTAATAACCGGCAAGCATTTAAACACACAATCAGATTTTTATCTTATGGGGAAACGTATTAATCATTCGGATATTGAGACACGGTATATTTGTCAGAAACACAATTATTACGTGTGCGAAAAATGCATGACATGCAAAGATCCGAAGCTTTATTGTAAATACAAGACCGCGTGCCCTATCCGGTTCATGGAAAAAAATAATATGGATGAAGATGACGCAAAATAATTTGACGCAGGTAAAAATGAAATTCTACAAATACCATGGCCTGGGAAATGATTATATTGTTATAGACCCTGCCGACAACCCCGGAGAACTGTCGGAATCTGAAATTCAAGTGATTTGCCACCGGAATTTCGGCATAGGGTCCGATGGAATCCTGCTGGGACCCATCCAGACAGAAACAGCTGATTTTGCGGTTCGGATATTCAACCCGGACGGCAGTGAAGCTGAAAAAAGCGGAAACGGCTTAAGAATTTTTTCCCGCTATCTATGGGATAAAAAGCGGGTTTCAAACGTGCCGTTTACCATCGCAACCATCGGCGGACTTGTTGAATCCAAAATCCATGATGATGGACTGATATCCGTGGATATGGGCAAGGTCAGTTTTAACAGTGAAAAGATTCCGGTATCCGGCCCCCGACGACAGGTTTTAAATGACAAGATTAAAATTGACGGACAAGAAATTTTGTACTGCGGGGCCACCATAGGAAATCCTCATTGTGTGATTATTCGCGATGACATATCGCCGGAACTTGCAAAACGACTAGGACCAAAAATAGAAACCCATCCGAATTTTCCCAACCGGACCAATGTTCAGTTTATGAAAATCATTGACCGGTCCAACATTTATATTGAAATATGGGAACGCGGAGCCGGGTACACACTGGCGTCAGGAAGCAGCAGTTCGGCGTCTGCGGCGGTCGCCTTTGCCCTGGGATACACGGATCCGGACATAACCGTCCACATGCCGGGGGGAACAATAGAAATCATTGTTCATAAAGACCTGTACATTACATTAACAGGGCCGGTGACCAGAGTGGGAGAAGGTTTTATTGATGCTGAAATATTTCAGCAGAATTTTTAAACAGACAAGAACAAACAGAAAAAAATGAAAGATTTTTTTAAAGTTACACCCCTTGAAAAAGTATTTGAATATATCAAAATGTTTCCAGTGGTTGCATCTGAAACCATCCCCATTGGCAAGGCAACGGGAAGAATTTTAGCGCAAGACATCCGCTCAGATGAAGATGTCCCAGGATTTTCAAGATCCACCATGGACGGTTACGCGGTTTGCGCGGCTTCGACGTTTGGGGCGTCTGAGGGGAATCCGGCCTATCTGACCCTTGACGGCGCTATTTCCATGGGAGAAAATCCGGCTGCCGGCATCGTTCCCGGAAAAGCCGTTCGCATATCAACCGGCGGGATGCTGCCCAATGGTTCCGACAGTGTGGTGATGATAGAATATGCCACTGAAATTGATGAAACCACCTTAGAAATTTACAAAAGCGTGGCCCCCGGCGGCAATGTAATCACCAAAGGCGAAGATGTTCAAAAGGGCCAGTCGATGTTGTCTGCCGGCTCAATACTCCGGCCCCAGGAAATCGGGCTGCTTGCCGCCCTCGGCATTGCTCAGGTGAATGTCTTTCAGAAACCAATGGTCGGCATCATATCCACCGGTGATGAAATTGTACCGATTCAAAACACCCCGGGCCCTGCACAGGTCCGTGATATCAATTCCTATTCCATCGGCAGCCAGATTGCCCAGGCAGGC
>JAJRPH010000108.1 GCA_024280875.1 Deltaproteobacteria bacterium
GCCACTGCTGCGGCATTTGCCTTTTACGGACTTTGCGGGGATCTGGCAATAAAGATCAGCGGCAAACCAGGCAGCTTTTTTGTGGCATTTATCGATACTCTTTATTCGATTCATCAAAAAGACATCGGTGATTTTCTTAAAGTGGATATTGTTCAGCAAATACATAAATAAGCCTGCACACTCAAAAAAACCGGTTAATCCTCATGTCTCATATGGCTTTGAAAAACAGTTATTCCCGGTTGACGGAGCGCCTGAACCGATTTCCCCAGGGAGCACCGGTGTCAGAGCTTTTATTTCAAATCCTCAGTATACTGTTCAATGAAAAAGAAGCGGGCCTGGTTTCTCTGCTGCCCATCAAGCCCTTTACCGCAAAAAAAGCCAGCCAAATCTGGAAATGTAGCCTGACCGACAGTCAAAAAATACTGGATAATCTCGCTGACCGGGCTATCCTGGTGGATATAGAACAAAAGAACCGAACCGTATACACACTGCCCCCGCCGATGGCCGGATTTTTTGAATTTTCATTGATGCGCGTGCGACATGATATCGACCAAAAACTGTTAAGCGAACTCTTTTACCAGTATTTAAACGTGGAAGAAGACTTTGTCCGGGATCTTTTTACCCGGGGCGAAACCCAGCTGGGCCGGACCTTTATCCATGAACCGGTTTTGTCCAAAAAATACGCGCTGCACGTTCTTGATTATGAACGCGCCAGTGAAATCATAAAAAATGCCTCTCATATCGCCATCGGAACCTGTTACTGCCGACATAAAATGATGCACGTAAACCGGGCTTGCGATGCCCCCACAGACATTTGCATGACACTCAATAACACAGCCGCTTCACTGATCCGGCATGAGATCACCCGGGAAGCGGAGGTTTCGGAATGTCTTGATCTATTGCAAATGGCGTATGAATTCAATCTGGTGCAGTTTGGTGAAAACGTCCGGGAGAATGTCAATTTTATCTGCAACTGCTGCGGCTGCTGCTGTGAGGCTATGATTACCGCCCGGCGCTTCGGTCTCATGCACCCAGTGCACACAACCAATTTTATCCCCGAAGTCAATGAAAGCGCATGCACCGGATGCGGAAAATGCATAACGGTATGCCCTGTTGAAGCCATGACACTGGTGTCTGCCAATGATCCGAAAAATTCCAAAAAGAAAAAAGCCAGCCTGAACAAGGAGATATGCCTTGGCTGCGGTCTCTGCGCCCGAGCATGCCCGGAAAATCATATTCAGATCAAGGCCCGCACCCAAAGGGTTGTCACCCCCCTCAACAGCACCCATCGGACCGTGGTCATGGCCATTGAACGCGGCAACCTGCAAGACCTGATTTTTGATAACCGGGTGTTGTGGAGTCACCGAGCCCTGGCTGCGCTTTTCGGTGTCATTCTCCGTCTTCCGCCCCTCAAACAGGTTCTTGCCGGCCAGCAAATTAAATCCCGCTACCTGGAGACCCTGGTAAAAAAATACATAAAACGATCCTCACCCCCCTGATTTATTTCATCCGTGATCACAGGGACACCCGCCCCTGCAGTCGGGGGTGGTATTTCCTCATTCGCCAGAGGATTTCCCTTATCATCTCCATGCTGAGTTAAATTTTGAATTATCTATATATAAATGATCAATATTTAGTGACATATAAGCACCTGATTCTAAAATTCACCGATTGCCTACAGTCCATATATACTTAGAATTACAACAGATTAAATCCGCCCTCAAATTATTGTACAGTTTCTTAAAAAAATCAGTTGACAATCCTGTGTTGAATCATTAATTTCTGTTGAGCATATACTCATAAACTAAATTATCCGCATTTAGCTGCCATCCCCTGACGGGAAACGAATATATTCTGGGATCTAATGTGTTGGTTTAAAAAAACAACACGTTAACAATAAACAAAAGGAGTACGAAATGGACAAAATTGCCGTAACCTGTGAAGAAGATAGCCTGGATTCCCAGGTAGACCCCCGATTTGGCCGTGCTGCCGGATTTTTAATTATTGATCCGGATACCATGAAATTTGAATACATTAACAATGGGTCGACCCAGGTCATGGCCCAGGGGGCCGGTATTCAAGCCGCTGAAAATATAGCAAAAAGCGGCGCCAAAATTCTTTTGACGGGGTTTGTCGGCCCCAAGGCATTTCAAGGCCTTGAAGCAGCCGGAATCAAAATCGGCCAGAATCTGGAATCAATGACCGTACGTCAGGCCATTGAAAAATTTAAAGCCGGCGATGTCGACTTTGCCACATCATCCAACAAAATAGGACACTGGAAATGAAAATAGCAATCGCCAGCGGTAAAGGGGGAACCGGAAAAACCACCGTCGCCTCTTCCTTGATATCCGTGTGGGAATCACCCGTGATTGCGATGGATCTGGATGTCGAAGAACCCAACCTCCATTTATTTTTAAACCCGACTTTTACTGGGAAAAAACCCGCAAACATGGAAATTCCCAAAGCAGATAACACCTTGTGCAGCCAATGCGGGAAATGCAGCGAACTTTGCCAATTCAAGGCCATCAGCCTGATGGGGGAAGTCCTGATGACTTTTCCGGAGATGTGCCATGGCTGCGGCGGATGTATTGCCATCTGCCCGGAAGGAGCCTTAACTCCTGAATTCCGGGAACTGGGAGAAATTTCCTGGGGTCTAAGCGGCCGTGCCGAGTTTCTCATGGGGCGTCTCAGGGTCGGTGAGGCCATGAGTCCGCCATTGATGAGAGCAGTCAAGGAAAAGCTCAAAGAGATGATGAATGTATCATCAAAAGATGTGATACCAAAAGATGTGATAATTGACGCGCCACCGGGTGTTTCCTGTCCGGCGATCAACGCGGTGATGGACAGTGACGTCATCCTTCTGGTGACCGAACCGACACCCTTTGGTTTTTATGACATGAAGCTGGCCCATGAAGCATTTTCTCCGATGAATATACCCATGGGGGTGGTGGTCAACCGTGCCGGACTTGGGAATAACAAAGTTTATGATTACTGTACCGCAGAGGAACTGGAGATCATGGCTGAAATCCCCTATGACCGAAAAATCGCGGAAGCCTACGCCAATGGATGCATCATCGCGGAGTCATCAGACGAAATGAAAAATATCTTCATGTCCCTTGCGGAAAAAATAAAACAAAAAGCCGGTTGTAAAAATGCTGCGGAGGTGTGCCGTGATTGAAATTCTTATTATCAGCGGAAAAGGCGGCACCGGAAAAACTTCACTGGCCGCCGCGTTTGCCCATCTTGCCAAAAATCATGTCATCTGTGACCTGGATGTTGACGCACCGGATATGCATTTGATATTAAATCCGGAAAATACAATAAAAACGGATTTTGTCTCCGGTCATGAAGCGGTGATCGACCAGGACAAATGTGAAGCCTGCGGCAAATGCCTGGAAATGTGCCGCTACGAAGCGGTAAATGAAAATGACGACACTTTTTCCATTAACCCTTTAAAATGTGAAGGCTGCAAAGTTTGTGTTGAATTCTGCCCTGCGGATGCCATTGATTTTCCGGAAAAACATTGCGGGACATGGTACCATTCAGACACCCGTTTCGGCCCGATGATACATGCCCAGCTTTTCCCAGGAGAAGAAAACTCCGGTCTGCTGGTGTCTCTTCTCAGAAAAAAAGCCAAAGAATTGGCTAAACAAAAAGGATTGGGCCTGATTCTGTCAGACGGCACGCCAGGAATCGGATGCCCGGTTATCGCTTCCCTGTCCGGTGTAACCCTGGCGGTCATCGTAACGGAACCTACACCTTCAGGACGTCATGACATGGAGCGTGTGGCGGAACTATGCGGTCACTTTAATATCCCGGCCGGAATTATCGTCAATAAATGTGACCTTAACGAAAAAGAGGCGGCGGCGATAGAAGCTTACGGCAACGAAAAGGGATTTACACTTTTCGGGAAACTGCCCCATGATCCGATCGTCACCCGGGCCATGATCAATGGTCAGGCCATTACCGAATTTTCGCAGAATGGATTTGCAAAACAGGTAGCTGATATCTGGGACAGGATTATCCACATGGCAACACCGATTAAATAATGTTGATATAAATAAAAATTTTAATACAAACACGACAAATTAAATAAATGAATCACAAGGAGAACAAAATGAGTACTTTAATAGCAATCCCTTCCACAGCACCAGGTGGGTTGGAAGCGCCTCTGGGCGCACATTTCGGTCATTGTGACCTTTATACAATGGTTTCCGTTGAAGACAAAAAAATCAAATCCGTTGAAGTCATTCCCAACATGCCCCATCAACAGGGCGGATGCATGGCGCCTGTACAATATCTGGCCGATAATGGCACGAATAAACTGATTGCAGGCGGCATGGGCCTTCGTCCGCTCATGGGATTTAACCAGGTCGGCATTGAAGTCTATTTTGGCGGAGAATTTCAGACCATTGGCGAGGCGGTAAATGCGTTTATCGAAGGTCAGCTGCCCCAATTCTCACAGGAGCATACCTGCGGTGGAGGCGGCGGTCATTAATAAATGAGATTCAACAATGGAAAAAGACACTAAATTACTTGAAGATGACAAGGACTATGATCATGATCCCCATCTTTTAAATGAGCATTTCATTATTCATGCGAACCAGCCCAGGCACATGGGAACATTATCTATTGCAAACGGATACGCAAAAGGTGTCGGGGTCTGCGGGGATGCCATTGAAATTTATTTATTGATTCATGACCAGCAAATAACGAATATCAAGCATGCCCCCCGGGGGTGTACTTACACGGTCGCCTGCGGGAGCGCCATGAGCCATCTGGCTTACGGACTAACGCTGGAGGAGGCTTTAAAAATAACTCCCGAGAATGTTGCAAAAGAACTCAACGGCCTGCCTGACGATCATATGCACTGCGCCGCCCTTGCGGTGAATACTCTGGGAGAAGCCATTGATGACTATTACCAGAAGGTATGGGGAGCGAAAAAGCCGGTTTTAGGAAATATCGACTTAAACGCATCTTAAAATAAATACAACAAACATTTACGCCCGGTCCCACAGGAGGGACCGGGCTCACCCATTACGCTTAAGGCTCTGCAATGAAACATATTCTGATTATTACATCCCATGAAAACAACTTTACCGAATTAACAGACGAACTGGCCGGAAATGGCGCGGCTGAAATTACCAGGGCCGCTTCATTGCAAGAGGCGATGGACGCACTGTCTGCCGCCACGCCGGATTTAGTCATCATTGATGAAGAGGTAAACGGGACGCCGGGTTTAACAATTTCCAGGGATATTCTCATGAAAAACGCCATGGTCAATCAGGTGCTTGTCAGCCGTTTAACGCCTAAAGAATTCCACGAAGCTTCGGAAGGCTTAGGGATCATGGCTCAGTTGCCCCCGAAACCGGATGCCGCTCAGGCAAAAAAGCTGCTGGATATCCTGAAAAAGATGCCATAACATCCAAATCATAATATCCTAATTGGATTCCGGCTTTCATTTTTTTAATTCAGCCGCCTCCCCTTTTTTATCTGATTTTTATAGTAATCAACAAAAACACATTCCGTCCCCAATCATTGCGCCTATAAGAAATTGCGCGCAACGACGATGCAATCTCATTGTCGACATTATCAATGATGTGATTCTTTAATTGAATTTTTA
>JAJRPH010000109.1 GCA_024280875.1 Deltaproteobacteria bacterium
CCGCTTTAATTTGTACATCCCGTTGCCGGGCCAAAATCATGTCATCGGCTGCAACCTGGTTTTCATCCTCATATTCCGGCAGACGGTCATGGCTGTCATCTCCCACCGAGCGATCCATTGACCGGGTCAAATATCGCTTTTTCAATTTCCGTGATTCATTCAAACAGACATTGACTGCAATCCGGTAAATCCATGTAGAAAATCTGGCCTTGGGCCGATATTGTTTTGCCGCCCGGTATACCCTTATAAATACTTCCTGGGCCAGATCTTCCGCCAGCCACTGATTAGAACAAAAGCGGAAGCAAAAATTAATAATCCGGGTCTGATATTTCGAAAATAATTTCCGGAATCCGTCTTCATCTCCGTCCTTAAACCGCAACATCAACAGCACATCGGGATCTGATATTTTCAGAGGCATTTTATAAATCCGCCTCCGTCTGCCCGTACAGACAAGGATCAGAAAAAGCACATTTAAATATATAAAAGCGCGCTATGTGCAATTTTTTTGATTTTCCCGGCCCGTTATACAATTGTAAGAATCGAGACTGTCTCATCGGTATGTATATTAAACACATAAAGTTAAAAAAAGTTTCAATGTTTTTTATTTTTATCATATATGACTAACTCGTAAAAAGTCAGATTCCGATGGCAAAGAAAAAAGCTCCACCAACCTCATAAAAATTGGCAAGGCGCGCAAATCCTGAGTGATGATTTGTACTTAACGTACCATGAAGAAACGAAGGATGAAGCGCAACACAGAATTTGGACTTTTTACGAAGCCATCAGATATATGCGTTTAAAATATCAGACTCATCCCCGCAACAATCCGGGTCGCAACGTCCGGTCGAATCCCATATTTCTGTTTAAAAAAATTCCCATGGTCGAAAACACCAGCCTCCACAAACAATTTTTGGCTTTGATAAAATTCATAGGACAGCCGGGCATCTGCTTCCCACCCGTACCATGCGTCCGTATCAAACAGATCGCCTTGCGGAAACAGCAATGCTGCAACCAGTTCAGCTATAATTTTCATATTCGGCTGACATTCAAATTTTACCCCCGGCGCAATCACACCGTCCCAGGTCACTCCTCCCAACTGGACTGCCTCCTCGATATCATAGCGTTCGAACCCGCCATTAAAAAAAATAGCCGTTCTCCGGTTAAACGGCATGGGCGACATAAATGCATTCAAGCTTCCTGTTTGGGGACTGTGATCACCACTGGCCGTAAAAATAAATGTTCCTGCTGAAAATTGACTGGAAATATTATAATTGAGCTCAAGGTCCATCAAATATGCAGATACGTCAAAATCCAGGCCGCCTGCCCCGTCATCTATTTCCACAGAACCTAACTGGTGCAGCATCAGGCAGGACACAAATATATCGTAAATAAAAAAATCCGCCTGTCCCCCGACCCAGAAAAGGTTCCCGGCACTTTCAAGATCTGCGTCTTCATAAAAGGATTCATAAAGTTCCGCAATCCGATCATCCGCGTCATGATACCAGGCGCCAATGACTTCAACGGATTCCAGAAAACCCGAACGATATCCCAACGTCATTTTTGCCATGGTTGAATTGTCAAAAATCCGAAACACGTCCCCTTTTATATAAGTGTGCTTCCAGCCGTCATATCCAAATGCTATACCCGGCTCATCACTATAAAATACGACCCCCTCCCCCACAGCAAACGGCTGAAGACCGACATCGACTGAAAGCCCGGAAGCGGAATAACTTAAAAACACATCGGCCAGCTTTGCCTCCAGATCATCCTTATCCTCTGCGTCCCATGAATGAAACCATTCCAGCTCACCATACGCATAGCCGCCGATATTGCCGCCAAAATAAACATAGCCTTCGGGATATATTCCTAAAATATTATAAATTTCATCATAGTCGAATGTCCCGGAAGCCTCATCCAGATAATTATCTTCTTTGAACAGTCCTTCAAAAACCTCCACGCCAAACCTGTAATCAAAAGTATATCCCGATCCTGAAAAAAAAAGCAGGCAAAGAGCTGCAATTATAAAAATCAGCGTTTTTTTCTGCTTCACCAAAACAGGAAACCTCATACAAGACATTTAAAAAATTGGAAAATTTAATCAAATGCTACCTTAGGGAAGCGGCCAGGGTCAACAAAATTCATTTTTTTACGATTTTCCTGAAACTTTTTCTAAAACACCGGGTTTAATATTTTAAACATGAAATTTTCATGTTCGGCATAAATTTTTTTCCCCACTTAAAAACAATAAATAAGGAGTTATTATCGTGAAAATAAACAAACATTTTTATACTGTAACATGCATTGCACTTTTCATTGGTTTATTGATTTCGCCGGCATATGGCGCCTCAAAGAAAATGCAGAAGAACCGTGGAGCCATCGGTGTTCAGACCGGAACATCATCTGTTATCGCCAGCCTGCCATACGAAGAACTGAGTCTTGAGGAAGAGCTCGGCCTCATTAAAATGCGCGAAGAGGAAAAACTGGCCCGGGACGTCTATGCGACATTGTATGACGTATGGCAGACCCCAATTTTCAGCAATATTTCGCAAAGCGAACAGCGTCATATGAATGCGATTAAAGTCCTGATAGACAAATATAATCTTGTTGATCCGGTAAGTGACCCCACTGTGGGTGTATTTACAGACCCTGAATTTACAGGGCTATATGAATCACTGGTTGAACAGGGCAGCGCATCACTGGTCGACGCTTTGATCGTTGGGGCCACCATCGAGGACCTTGATATATACGATCTGCAGGAATTACTTGCTCAAACCGACAACGAGGATATAACCGCTGTCTACGAAAACCTGTTGCGAGGGTCCCGAAATCATATGCGTGCATTTACCTACCTGCTTTCATTAAACGGTGAAACGTACGAGGCCCAGTTCATTTCACAAGATGAACTCGAAGCCATTATCACCTCACCCCGGGAAACCGGCACCCGGGCTGGTAAAAAGGGCGCATCCCGGACAGGTGGAGCAAACGCCGCAGATACCTGTGACGGCACGGGTGAGTGTGTCAATCTATAAGAATTGGGTTACTTTGTGGCAAAATTTGTCATGGATGTTAATGTTATACCCAGGGGGCAGAAATAGTCTTTTTTTGATCCAAGTAATACGGGAAACATAATTTAATTCCCGAGCCGCCGAGAACGTAGTGTCCCCCCCGACAAACCGGCAGTACGGGAAAAACGGGCAGTCATCGCAGACTGCCCGTTTTTTTTATGCCGATCCGCTAAAAGATCTATCCCTTTAAAATTCAATACAATTCAAAACATTGACAAAAAATTAAAAATCAAAAAAGGTTAAATTTCATTGCATTGCCGGAACATACTGTTGCATAAAAAAATGATGCGAATTACAGCAAAAATCATTAAAACCAAAAACACAGTATAAACACAGGATACGCCAATGATTGCAAAACGCGCCGCTGAAATGACCTCTTTTATTGTAATGGATGTTCTGGAAAAAGCGCATGAAATGGAAAGACATGGAATCAACGTCATTCACCTGGAAGTGGGCGAGCCGGACTTTGATACGCCCGAATGCATCAAGGAGGCTGCTCAAAAAGCTTTAAAAGACGGCCACACCCATTATACCCACAGCCTGGGAATAATTGAACTCCGTGAAGCCATATGCGAATATTACGCCGATACCTACCGTGTCAAATTTGACCCGGACCAGGTCATTGTTACCTCCGGCACTTCCCCGGCCATGTTCATGCTCTTTTCAACCCTTTTGGAGGAAAACGATGAAGTCATTATCTCGGATCCTCATTATGCCTGTTATCCGAACTTTATCAAATTCTTAAAAGGGGTTCCGGTCACGGTCACGGTGTATGAAGATGATGGTTTTCAATATCGCACAGCCGCTATCAAGGAAAAAATATCCGATAAAACCAAAGGGATTTTTGTCAATTCCCCGTCAAACCCCACCGGTAACCTGCTGTCCGCCGAACGGATGCAGAAAATTGCAGAACTGTC
>JAJRPH010000110.1 GCA_024280875.1 Deltaproteobacteria bacterium
ATAATAAAAAAACCTCGCCGGAGGCGAAAAATAACAAAAAAACCGAAAACGCTATCTCAAAAAATAAAATTGCAAGTATCATATTAATAATCAAGGTGTTATATTGTAGTAAAAAAAGTTAACCGGACAGCAGTGGCTACCAATTTTTCCGATCTCTACAATAATGCAATTTAAAATCCGTCGGTCTTTATGGAATGAAAATAATTTTTCTTTTGCGTGATCTTCGGTATCTGAGTAATGTCGGAAGTCATAATTTCGGGTATTCTTTTAAACCCAAGACATTGTGTCCGTCATGATCATAGAAAAAACAAGCACCGTTACGTAAAGTTATCGATATGGTGCACTGGTGAAACATTTTGGATTACTGTCATTTTAGCCAGCATTAGCAATAGTCCAGCAAATTGTTTATCAATCTCAATGCTTCTGGCAATCTGAGGTTTCCAGAATTCGGTAGTTTTGTTTTTTTGGGGAAAAGTGGAGTATAGAAAATTTATCAGAGATGGGATAAAAAGTAGGAATTCTATATAATACCATAATCCGTGGCACGGATTATGGTATTAATCTTCCTCAGTAAAATTAATCACCGAGCCTGTTGCAAGTATAGGAGCTGCGTCTATTGCTTTAGCATCCATCATTACAACCATTCGCTGAAGCGTGCTTAAAGCCATATGCTGTTCCCAATTTTGCATACGCTCAAATTGATTTATAAATGTTTCCTGAAGTGGGGAAGGCGCCTCATCGAGTAATTTTTGACACGTTTCAGTGGCTCTGACAAGAACACGTCGTTTATCTTTTTTGCTACGTCTCCTGGTAATATATCCTCTTTTTTCGAGACGATTCAAAACGCCCGTTACCGTTGCCTGTCCCAGGCTCACGGTTTTAGCTAATTCTCCGACCGAGATTTCTTTATGTCCCGACAGCTCTTGCAGGATAACAAGCTGAGGTCCGGTTATGCCATACTTTTTAACGAGGGACTTGGAATGCAGGTCAATGGCCTGCATAATTCGTCGAAGCGCAATTAAGACCTCTTTTGATAAGGGTTGCTCCTTGCTCTTATTGTTCATTTATGCGTATCCTTAGACCATAATATATTCTTTTATTGACATTGCTTCTCACCAAATAAAATACGCGTTATTTTCCAGTATGTAAAGTTTGGTGTCTTTTGCAAGATATCTGATTTTAAATTTTGTAAAATGTTTCAGCATCACCAGATCATGATTAAACCGGCCGACCATACCCTGGTCCCAACATTCAATGGTTGTCCCCTTTCTTCTGCCGGCAATAATTTCCACTTTGGGTATTTCATTTTTATAGTCGCTATAGTCGCCTATGCGGCATGTTAGCTGACACCTCAGGTGCGGTAAAATTGGAAATTCGGATTATTCTACCAACGGGTAAACCCCCTCCTTGTCATGGACCTCTTTGCCTGTCAACGGTGGATTAAACACGCAGACCATTCGCATATCCGAAAAAGCCCGCAAATAATGTTTCTCATGCTCGTTTAAGGCATACATGGTACCGTCCTTGATTTTAAAAATCTCCCCGGTTTCAATAACTTCCAGCTCACCTTCGCCAGCCACACAATAAACTGCCTCCAGGTGATTCTTATACCAGATGAGAGTTGTAGTACCGGCAAATATAGTGGTGTCATGAAATGAAAACCCCATGCCGTCTTTCTTCAAAAGCATACGCCGACTGGCCCATGTTCCGGTTTCTGCGGCAATATCATTTTCCGATCCGATGATTTCTTCCAGCGTCCTAACTATCATTACATTTCCCCTGTGAGTTTTTCCTTTTTTTCTTCAATAAGTTCGCCAATGGATTGCTCGACAATGGCAATGCCCTTTAAAAGGGTTTCTTCATCAATGACCAGCGGTGGCAGAAATTTAAGGACCTGGTCATCCGCACCGGCAAGCTCAATGATCAGGCCGTTTTCAAAACATCTTTCAGAAATCTGTGAACAAAATCCCATTTCCGGAATTTCAATACCGAATATCATGCCGCGACCCCGAACCGCTGCATCGAGTTCAGGAAATTTTTCAACAATCGCCTCAATTCCATTTTTCATTATCTTGGATTTATGCTTAATCGCATTACCCAGATCCATATTATCCCAGTATTGAAGGCATTCGTAGGACGCTACAAATGCCAGGTTGTTGCCCCGGAATGTTCCGGTATGCTCTCCCGGTTTCCACTGGTCCAGGTCCTGACGGAAAAGAAGCAGTGCCATGGGCAGACCGCCGCCGATGGCCTTGGACAGGGTTACCATATCGGGCTTAATGCCGGATTCCTCAAAACTGAAAAAATCGCCAGTGCGTCCATTGCCCACCTGGATATCATCAATAATAAGCAGGATATCAAACTCATAGCACACCAACGCCAGCTCCCTAAGCCATTCGGGACTGGCAATGTTAACCCCGCCCTCCGCTTGGACGGTCTCGACAATCACGGCAGCCGGCAAATCAAGCCCGCTGCTGTTATCAGCCAGTAGTTTCCGGAAAAAATCCATGGTGTTGACATCAGAGCCCAGATAACTGTCATACGGCATAAAGCTGACATTTGATCGGCTGATATATGCCTCATCCCGGTAAAAGGTATTTCCGGTAATGGAAAGGGACCCCATGGTCAGACCATGATATCCATTAGTAAACGAAACGATGTTTGACCGCCCCTTGATCATCCGAGCCAGTTTTATCGCTGTTTCCACCGAATTGGTACCCGTGGGACCGGTAAACTGGACCTTGTAATCAAGGTTTCGCGGCTGCAAAATGGTGTCATTGAGTTTTGTCAAAAACTTCTTTTTAGCGGTGGTAGCCATATCCAGAGTATGAAACGGCCCCTTATTCTTGATATATTCAATCAGCGCATTGTTGATGCGTTCATTGTTGTGGCCGTAATTGAGCGTACCGGCTCCGGCAAAAAAATCGATGTATTGTCTCCCGGATTCATCGATCATAACTGAGCCTTCAGATGATTCAAATATTACCGGAAAAGACCTGACATACCCCCTGACGCGTGATTCAATCTGTTCAAAAATTCTCATGGAACTCCTGTTATTCAATTATACAAATTTATTAAAAACTCGGGCCGATATGAAAAAGCATTTCCGGTTCATGATTATTTTGTCCAAAATTCGTTGCTGAAAAAAATTCTTTCTCAAACTCAAAAGGTGAGTTCAACTCTCTGGCCACTGCTGTAAAAAGGTTAATTGATGCTTGATTAGAAGGCGTGATGGTGGCATTCAGATTTTTAATATTTAATGCTTTCGAATTTTTAAAAGCATTTATCAGCATTTGGACCCCGAGGCCCTGGCCGCGTTCCTTTTCATCAACCGCCACCTGCCAGACAAATAATGAATCCGGTGAGTCCGGGGGGATATAGGCTGTGACAAATCCGATAACACGCCCCTGCTTTTCGGCGACTATGCATGTTTTGCCAAAATGGCGACACATAATCAGATAGTGGTATGGTGAGTTGACATCCAATACTTTGGATGCCTTAGCGATTTCCCAGAAATATTTACCGTCTCGGGTTTTTGGGTTTCGAAAAACAATGCCGGTTTTTTTGCGGCTGTTTTCTGTACTCAAAACTTCCTCCTCTGCTTTTCATATTCTTAGTATCATGCAATGGTCATAATTCATTCGTTTTACCCCGGCGTATGCCAGCATCAAGGCATCACACACACCGGATTGCATTTTTTTAATCCGGGTCTGGAGATTTCCTCTCATATCAACTATCTGGAAATGCGGATAAAAATGTCTGAGCATGGCCACTCTTCTAACCGAAGAAGTTCCGATACATAAAGGTTTGTCCTTATTTTCCAAAGATACGAAACTTTTATCGCTTACAAGCACATCATTGGCTTTTTCCCGTTCGGTAAATGCAATCAGCCTGAAGCCTTTGGGCAGTGTCGACGGCATATCCTTTGCGCTGTGGACTGCGATATCGATATCCCCGTTTTTCAACATCATTTCAATTTCTTCAGTAAAAACCCCTTTGCTGCCGATTTTGGCAATCGGCGTATTGAGGATTTTGTCCCCTATGGTTTCTGTGGTGATACTTTCAGTTGCCAAACCTTTCTGATTGAGCATTGTGGCAACTGCTTGAGACTGCCAGAGAGCCACTTTGCTTTTCCGTGAACCAATTCTGACTTTTTTCCATTTATTATTAGTCATCTTTGACAAACTCGTAAAAAGTCGGATTTCGATGGCAAAGCAAAAAGCTCCAAATTCGAGGCGCGCAAATCCTCAGTGATGATTCGTACTTAGCGTACTATGAAGAAGCGAAGGGTGCAGCGCAACAAAGAATTTGGACTTTTTGCTTTGCCATCATCTTTAACCTTTAAAAGTAGAGCCAAATGATCACTATTTACACCTGAAAAGTGATATCAAAAACCAATCAGCTGTTCATTTATATTATTTTGTATTCAATTAAATTTATTTTTTTAAAAAGAGTTTTTTATATTGTATTCAATATATATGTCAAGGCTTAAAAATTTCAAAATATGCGCTTGTTTCACATTTTTTTATATTAAAACAAATATTTAGTTGATTAATGCCTTGATATGTGTTTTAAAATTTATATTCTATTCAATATATTCATATATTTTGAATAGAATATAAATTAAAGTTATATATTTTGATGTTAGATGAAGTTTCAAGGGCAATCAGGAAGCTGATTTCTTGCATCTTGATTAACAGGGGTCATTCGGATGTTCTGGAGGCACTCAAACAGTATCCTTATCTTGTGGTTTGACCAATTAAGAAAAAAGCTCCAAGTATCCTGTAGATATTTCAGTTTTTTGGTTGGTCGAAATTTTGATATGTTTGTAATATGAGTACGAAAATATTTTAGTGGTGCAAAGCGCAATCCATTAACTGTTTACAAGTTTGTCAACGATAGCGGTCAAATTTTTTCCTTTCTGCCGGTCAGCCCATTCCAGAGCATTCCCATAACGCCCATCCCGGATTGATATTCTTTTCCGCCTAAAAATAACTTTTCCACCTTTAATGAACGAAGATCTTTGGGATTCATACTCAATGGGTCCTGATTCAGGATCACCATATCCGCAATTTTCCCTTTTTCAAGACTTCCACGGTCCTTTTCATCAAAGGAGGTCCAGGCTACTTCATAAGTATACATCTTAAGCGCATCAACAATAGAAACAGACTGGTCCGGATCATAGGGATGATTACAGGCCCCGTAGATTCCTTCTATGGGATCAGGATATGTTACCGGCGCATCTGACCCGCCGCTGACATGAATTCCGGCATTTAAAAGCGATTTTATTGGAGAGCCTGTTTTAACACGGGCCCCCAGGATTTCCTCCAGGTATGACATCGGTTCCAGAGGGCTGATCAGAAATGAAGGCTGAAGGGTAATCCCGATGCCAAGGTCAGCGATTTTTTTCATATCTTCTTCAGGGATAATACACGCATGAATAATCGTATGCCGGTGGTCTTTTCTGGGATAATCCAGCAATGCGGCTTCAATTGCCTTTACTGCCCTGGAAACCGCCGCATCACCGATGGCATGCATTTCAATTTGCAGGCCTTCGCGATTCGCTTTTTTGGCAAATTCAATGACTTCTTCTTCTTCCTGAAAGAAAATGCCTTTATTTTCCGGATCATTACTGTACGGTTCATGCAAAGCAGCATCACAGGCGCCAAAACAACCATCAAGGGCCGTGGCAAAACATCCGCCGATTCGAGGCAATTTTCGTTTTAAAACTTTCTCCACTTCCATGGTCTGGAAAAACAGCCGTGTCTGAAACAGGCTTTTCTTTGTAACCGCACGTGAAATCAGGCTCATAAGTGTAATGTCAAGGTCTTTGGGAAATCCGATGCCTTCGGTTGCGTGGATCAGGCCGACTCCTTTTTCCGCCAGCAGATCAAACCCTTTTATGATGCTGTTTACAAGATCCAGCGGGGGAACCAGTGATGAAGCGAAATCCATGCCTTCCAGATACGCTTCGTTAAATAAATGCCCTTTATCTGCTTCAAACCCGCGCATGCTTTTAACATTATCGGGAAATTTCTCCATCATTTTGGTGTTAAAAACCGCTGAGTGGCCATCATAGCAAACAAGAATCATGGGAACATCTGAGCACACTTCATCAAGTTCACTTCGGCAGATTAATCGTTTTTCCTTTACACAGTGTTTGGATACCCCAAAGGCGACCACCGCTTTCTTTTTTTTCCTTTCAGCCATTTCTTTTTGAATGATCTGCTGAATTTCGCTGATGTCTTTTGCTTTTCTCACATCAAAATAGGCAACAGCGATCAATGCCCAGCTTGAGAAATGTAAATGACCATCTCCAAAAGACGGTAGCAATACGCGATTGCCCAGTTCTACAATAGAATTATCAGCGTTTGAATACTCCGTCGGCAGAGAACCCCCCAAATAAACAATCCGTCCCTGGTCTTCAACCAGATAAGCATAGACATTGTTAGCTTTATCCAAAGAGATAATTTTTCCGTGATAAATTTGCATAATTCTAATCCATCCTTTAAATTCTCTGGTTATTCAAATTGAACAAAACATTTCAAACGAAAATTGCATAAAAATATTTGTATATTAAGCATGAATCGACTTTGGGGTCAACTCTGGAAATCGCCTGGATTTTACAGGATAAGGTTTCAAAGTTTTCCTCCTATGTGGCGCGATAAAAGCAGGCATTCGAAAAATATAGGCAGGTAACAGGAAAAATGGTCAAGTAGGAAGACATCTCCCGATGATAAATTGTCAGCTAAAAACAATACAATGGAAGATTAACCGTTTGACATCAGAAAAATAAACCAATAGAGATATTTTTATTAAAATAAAATCATTTTCACAAAGGGAGTTCAAATCAGGGTATGTTTTACAAGTATGAAAAGTAGCAGTCCGGATAAGATTTCGTATTTGGATCAACTGCTCCAGCTGGCCACTCTATCAGGAGCAAGTCGTGCAGGAATCATATCCGTGGATGATATTTCAGCAGAAGACAATCTTGCAAATCTATGCATAGAACCCCAATGCAAAGACTACGGCCTGTCTCCCAGTTGCCCGCCCCATGTCTCCGGACCGGCCGGATTCAGAAAATTTTTGAAAAATAAAAAACACGCAATAGTCATCCGGATTGATCTTTTTTCATCGATCCTGTTTTCCGATCAACACCGGGAAGTTATGCAACTGCTTCATGAAATTGTTGCCGGAGTGGAAATAGCTGCCGTGGATATGGGATTTAAAGATTCAAAAGCATTTGCCGGAGGTTCGTGTAAAAAGATTTTTTGTTATGAGCATACCGTATGCCGGGTAATTTCGAATAACGGTAAATGCCGGAATCCCCAATCAGCCAGGCCATCCATGTCAGGTTACGGCATCAATGTCTCAAAACTGATGGCAGCTGTCGGATGGTCTTCAAAAATGAACATGCAAAAAGATAAAACAGATGATGAATCAATGTCCTGGGTTGCAGGATTGATTCTCATCGGCTGAAAATATCAAAATTGGACTTACGAACATGGAATCTATGTATAAAAACCTGGCGTTAAACCTTGTGAGAGTCACCGAATCCGCCGCCCTGTCATCCGGCAGATTCCTGGGCAAAGGGTTGAAAGAAGCCGGTGACGGTGCTGCGGTGGATGCAATGAGAAACGCGTTTTCAACCATTGATATAAATGGTCGCATTATCATCGGAGAAGGCGAAAAAGATAACGCCCCCATGCTTTATAACGGCGAAAAAGTGGGAAACGGAAATGGACTAACCCTTGATCTTGCCGTGGACCCGGTGGAAGGGACCAACCTGCTGGCTCTTGGCCGTCCCAATGCCATTGCCGTGGTCGGAGCCTGCCCGGCCGGAACCATGTATGACCCGGGGCCCAGCTATTATATGGAAAAAATCGTCGGACCGCCGGAAGCAGCCAATGTCATTGATATCAACGCGCCGGTCAAGGATAATTTAACCCGTATTGCCAAAGCCATAGGCAAATCTGTGGATGAACTGGTCGTGTTTGTACTTGAAAAACCCAGGCACCAGCAACTGATTGCGGACATACGAAAAACCGGCGCCTGTATCCAGCTGCATACGGACGGGGATGTGGCGGGCTCATTGATGGCCGTTAACCCCGAATCTGATGTTGACGTAATGATGGGTACCGGCGGGACACCCGAGGGGGTAATTTCAGCCTGCGCTATCCGGGCTATAGGTGGGCAGATATTCGCACGTCT
Organism: Deltaproteobacteria bacterium; assembly: GCA_024280875.1. Lineage (GTDB taxonomy): Bacteria > Desulfobacterota > Desulfobacteria > Desulfobacterales > Desulfosalsimonadaceae > SURF-3. The sequence goes on from JAJRPH010000110.1 coordinate 8,212, forward strand.
TGATCCCCAGAGTGAGATGGAACGGCAGGCTGTCCAATCTTACGGCACAAATCTCAATGAAATCCTGACCGTGGAAACCCTGATTAAAAGCAAGGATGTGTTTTTTGCCGCCACCGGCATTTCAGGGGGCTCTTTTCTCTCAGGTGTAAAATATCATGCCAAAGGCGCAATTTCCCATTCCATGATTTTAAACGGAAGAACCGGCACGGTCAGGTTCATCAAATCTTACCATAACCCGGTTAGCTGAGAATATACCTATTAAAGCTGCTTCATCCCCTGCCAAAGCCCCCAAAATAATGAAACTCCTGCTGTATAATTATTGACCGCACATGGTTTAACTGCCCTGAATTTCATTTTTTTATAGTTTTCTTTATATTAAAAATAGGGTATTTTAATATAAAGATTACAAAGACAATATCAGCCGGGAGGATATCATAAACCACCTGGCGAAAAAATTTGCCAAATGGCAGCTTCCGGAGGCAGTGGTGTTCGTAGATGCCATTCCAAAGACCAGTG
>JAJRPH010000111.1 GCA_024280875.1 Deltaproteobacteria bacterium
CACAAGTTTGAACAGGTCTTTGTGCGTTGCCGTAATAATCCGGATATCCAAATCCAGTTTTCCGGATTCCCCTACACGCTCAATCTGTTTTTCCTGGATTGCCCGTAGCAGTTTCAGCTGAATAAAAGGGCTGATGTCACCGATTTCATCAAGAAAAATGGTCCCTCCGTCAGCTTCCTCGAAACGGCCTTTCCTGTCCCTGTGGGCTCCGGTATAGGCGCCCTTGACATGGCCAAACAACTCACTTTCCAGCAGGGACTCGGACAGTGCGCTGCAGTTGACGGTCACCAGAGTTTTTTGAGATCGGTCATGATTATAGTGAATGGCGCCGGCGACCAGTTCTTTGCCGGTACCGCTTTCTCCCAGGATTAATATCGTTGCATCACTATTTGCCGCAGCTTTGATTGCTGTGAAAACTTCCTGCATTATGCGGCTTTTGCCGATAAGGTTTCCAAACTGATGAATTTCCAGCAGTTTTTGTCTGGCTTCTTCTTCTTTTTGACGTGTAAGTATCAATTCGGTCAGGTCGGTGATGGTTTCCACAATTCCTATGATAGAACCGTTTTCATCCTTGATCAGCCGGGCATTTTTAATGACTGACACTAAATAACCGTTTTTGTGCCGGAGTTTGCATTCTTTTGGATCTGATATGGCATTTTTAAATATACCACATTCGTTGATGTTTTCAGGGCATGAACGGTCGAAGCAGTTTGAAAATTTCAGTATGCGGCAGGTCCGGCCAATGGCTTCTTCAGCCGTATAACCGGCAATTCTTTCCATTGATGGATTCCATGATTGAATGATGCCGTTCGGGTTAAGGGTAAAAACTCCTTCTGCCATGGCTTCAAGCAAAAGATTGGCAAACTGATTGTTCCATATTTTTTTAGGTCGGGTCATATTGGTAATTTTCTGAAGAGGTTTAAGGAAACGTTACCTAACGTTACTATCGTTACTTTTTATTATCATCGGTTTAGTGATTACGTCAATGATATTAAATGAATAAATATATTTTTGTATTCATGGCTTTCGGTTAAATCGATAAAATAAAAATTATAATATTAAAAAAACAAATATTTAACCTCAATTCAAGTTTAGAGTTTAAAATTATTTATTGGATTTTAATTGGTTGAAAAAAACATTTGGCATGAAAATTGGAAGTTAATTCGTCCTGACATAAAAGTAACCGATGGGCTTAAGTCGAGTGTCTTTTCGTATTTGATAGGACAGGAGAAATGTTAAAGCCACCATTAACTGAATTTGAAATAATTATTGCTCGGGAGGTTGCATTAATTGACTTTGATGTGCCTTGGTGCGCGCTCTGCCGTGTGCAGAAGTCGATTATTGATGGCCTTGTCCTGCGGTTTTCCGGCCGGGCGGTAGTGGCGGTGATAAACGTGGATCAAAACAGCCGGCTGGCAAATAAAATGCGTATAAAAAGTGTTCCGACTTTGGTGCTGTTTAAGCAAGGCAAGGAAGTCAACCGGTTTATCGGGCTTCAGTCTGAAGAGACCTTAAGCAAGGCCATTGAGAATGTGTTGGGATAATAATTTAGGAGTATATCATGGGAAAATGTATTAACCATCCGGATCGAGAAACAAGTTTTATGTGCATGAAACACAATCTCTATTTGTGTGAAGAGTGCCTTAAATGCCGCGACCCTAAGATACACTGCAAATTCCGCCCTTCATGTCCCATCTGGTTCATGGAAAAACGGGGAGGTAAAGGAATTGATGATGTACCGGCAGTAGAAAAGAAAATAGAATACAAGATCCTTTTTATGCCGGAAAACAAGGAAGTTAGTGCTGTAGAAGGCTCCACTCTTTTGGATGCGGCGATGGCCGGGGATATTCCGTTGAACGCTTCCTGTAATGGGAAAGGTTCCTGCGGCAAATGCAAGCTGGTTTTAGAATCAGGAACCGGAAAATTTGATGATACGCCGCTCCTGAGCCAAGAGGAAAAAACAAACAATTATGTTCTGGCCTGCCAGACAACTGTTTACAGTGATATTACCGTCCGGATACCCGAAGAAACCCTTGAAAAGAAATTGCAAATTGCCGGCATGGGAAAAGAGGTGACCGCCAGGATGCAGGGTCTTGTCCAAGAGATTTCCCCCATGCTTCAAAATATTCCTCTGGAGCTTCAGCCGCCGACCCTTGATGACTCCATCAGTGATCTGGACCGGCTGATGTTGGGGTTTGTCAAAAGCGGATGCGATACCGGCAGGATAAGCGTTGGATTAAAAGTGATGCGGGAGCTGGCGGCGGCCATGCGGGGTGAAAACTGGAAAGTCACCGCCTCGGTGATAAAAAAAAGCTGTTCCAGCGAAATTGTGCGGGTTGTTCCCGGCAACGGTGATTTATCCTCGCTGGGAGTGGCGATTGACATCGGTACAACGTCCATTGTGGTGTATCTGGTGGAAATGGCTGATGGCGTCATTATTGCGGCTACTTCAGGTCATAATCGTCAGGCGGTTTGTGGCGATGACGTGATCAACCGGATCGTTTGTGCGGAAAAGGATGGGGTGAAAAAACTCAGCAGTATGGGTCTTGCCACGATTAACGGGCTGATCAATGAAGCCATTGACAGCGCAGAAGTTGAACGGGTACGGATTGACAATGTGGTGCTGTCCGGCAATACGACCATGATCCATCTGCTGCTCCAGATCGAACCGCGGCATATCCGTCGGGAGCCCTATATCCCGTCTGTTTCGGCCTTCCCCATTTTAAAGGCCGGTCATATCGGTCTGAAGGTCAATCCTATGGCAGCTGTTTTTGTCATGCCGGGGCCTGCCGGTTATGTAGGGGGTGATATTGTTTCCGGCCTTATTTATACTGGCTTTCACCGGGAAGAAGCCGTCACTTTGTTTATTGATGTTGGCACCAACGGGGAGATTGTTCTGGGGAATAAGGAGTGGCTGATGACGGCTTCCTGTTCCGCCGGCCCCGCCTTTGAAGGCGGCGGCATACGTTGGGGGATGCGGGCCGAAGAAGGGGCCATTGAAAAAATTACCATTGATCAGAAGCACTTTGTCCCGACTTTTTCAGTTGTGGGGGATGTACCGCCTCGGGGTATCTGCGGGTCCGGCATGATTGATCTGATTTCGGAAATGCTGCTAACCGGAATGATAAGGCCCAACGGCAAATTCAACATAGATGATACCCACCCCAGAATTACGAAGGATGGAGACGAAACAGCCTATATCCTGGCGTTTGCTGATGAAACATCCGTTGATAAAGACATCCTTTTTATGGAATCGGACATCGACAATATTATCCGCAGCAAGGGCGCGGTTTATGCCGGATTTAAAGTTCTGTTAAATCAGGCGGGATTTGATTTTTCCATGGTCGATCGCATGATTATCACGGGGGGATTCGGGCAGTACCTTGATTTAGAGAAGGCGGTGACCATCGGGCTGCTGCCGGATATTGACAGGGCTAAATTTCAATATCTCGGTAATAGTTCCATTGCCGGCGCTTATATGACGCTTCTTTCAGAAAAATATCGAAAAGAGGCTATAGAAATTTCAAACAGGATGACCTATGTTGATTTTTCCAGCAATAACCAGTTCATGGACGAATTTACGTCTGCGCTGTTTCTCCCCCATACAAATTTAGAAGAATTTCCCAGCGTGAAACATATGGTTTAAAGAAACGAATTTCGACGGCAAAGTATAAAAGTTCACAATTCAAGGCGCGCAAATTCTGAGCAATGATTCGTACCTGTCGTACTTTGAAGCAGCGAGGGATGTTGCGCAACACAGAATTTGGGCTTTTTACAAAGCCGTAAAAAATATACTAAGGAAGCTTGGCATACCTCCCGCTTTATCTTCCTTTTCAATTGCCGGCGGGCTGTCCGGATTCAGCAACGGGCAGTCAGCCGACAATATTAAAAAATGGCTGACGCCGATTATAAAACCGTTTTCGTGGAAACAAGCAAATTCCCCGTTTTATATTCGCCTTTATCGTATGGTCACCTGGATGAAGCTAATATGCTCAACTGACGGGTCCTGTAAATGATATGAATTTTGAATAGCTTTAATAAGGATTAAAAAGAATGGAAAAAACAGATGTGCTCATCGTTGGCGGCAGTGCAGCCGGCATTGTTGCGGCCACAACGGCAAAATCATTTTATTCGGACAAGTCAGTCATGCTTGTCCGCAAAGAATCACAGGTGCTGATTCCCTGCGGGATTCCGTATGTGTTTGGAACTTTGGAATGCAGCGACCAGGATCAGGTACCGGACGCAGTTCTGTCGAATGCGGATGTAAAGTTGAAAATAGCGGAAGTCACTGCCATTGACCCCAAAGAAAAGATCTGTAAAATTTCCGACGGTACTGAAATTGGTTTTGAAAAACTGGTGCTGGCCACCGGATCAACTCCTATCAAGCCGGCATGGTTGAAAGGGGTGGACCTGGAGAATGTATTCACTATTCCCAAGGACAAGATTTACCTGGATCATTTTAAAGCGAGCCTTGACGGGATCACAAAAGTAGTGGTTGTCGGTGGTGGATTTATCGGCGTTGAAATGGCGGATGAACTCTGTAAGTTCGGCAAGGACGTTACGCTGGTGGAAATGATGCCCCATGTGTTGAGCCTGGCGTTTGACCCGGAACTCGCCGTAGAGGCGGAAGAGGTACTTATAAGCCGAGGCGTAAAGTTAAAAACCGGCATCGGTGTCAAGGAAATTAATGGAGACCATAAAGTAACCGGGGTGACGCTGAATGATGACGAGATATTGGCAGCGGACGCAGTTATCCTGTCTATCGGATATCGCCCCAATTCCACACTGGCGGAAAAATCGGGATTTCAAATTAACAAAATGGGGTTTATTCGGGTCAATGAGTATATGCGCACGGATAATCCGGATATTTTTGCAATTGGCGACTGTGCTTCAAAAACCAGTTTTATTACACGAACAGAGAAAGCTACGATGCTGGCCTCAACGTCCTGCGCGGAAGCACGAATTGCGGCAATGAATTTGTATAAGCTGTCCACGGTTCGTTTGTTTGGTGGTACCATATCTATTTTTTGTACGGCAATCGGCGATTTGGCATTTGGGGCGGCCGGCGTGATTGAAAATCTGGCAAAGGAACGGGATTTTGACGTTTTGACCGCAACGTTTAAAGGAATTGACCGGCATCCCGGCACATTACCGGATACCCAAAAGCAAATTGTAAAATTAATTGTTTCAAAGGAATCCGGCATTATTCTTGGTGGAGAAGTGATTGGTGGAAAATCAGTGGGTGAATTAACAAACCTGATTGGGTTTATCATTCAAAACAGGATGACCGTGGATGCTCTGTTGACCGCACAAATCGGAACACATCCGTTGCTGACTGCCCCCCCCACCGCCTATCCGTTGATCAAGGCAGCTGAAATGATCGCCAAAAAACGGCGGCAGTAAGTCAGTATACGGAGTCTACCCGTTGGTTACGAGTACAATAATCAGTATCAACCTTAGTGAAGAGGATAACCGGAAAATTTAATTTAAATATCTCAAGTATAAAATTATCTGTGAGTATTGCAGCCAGTATAGATATTCATTTACCAAAGAAGAGACAGGCAAATATCTTTCTGCCGAAGAATGGTGGTTAAGAAAATTTGGAGATAATCAGTAAAGGATGGGTATGGAAATTACAAGACGGAAGTTTATTAAACAGGGTCTAACCGGCGCACTGGCGGTTGCACCGCTGACATTGACCGGCGGATGTGCCGGGCCAAAGCTTAATTTGAAAGACGAGATGGCCCGGTTGGATAAGAATCCTGACACCCGGGCGAGCCGTAAGAGTTATATGGATGCCTATGATTTTGACGAATGCGTTGAATGCGGCGAATGTTTGTACGGATGTAATTACAAGGATCTGTCACCTGATCAGGCGATTGGAAATATTCAAAAAATGCGAAAAGGTGATGTCTCTGTTTGCGAAGAAATGCTCGATCAGTGCGTATTCTGTTATAACTGCAATTATACCTGCCCTGTCGATGCTTCTCCGGCTGCTTTAATGCTGGAGCGCCTGCGTGAGCGAAGGGACAGGGAGGGGGATGTGCCTGCCTCCCTTCAATATGCGATCAACGGCATGGAAAGTCAGGGCTGGTCTAATAACCTGTTTCGGGATTTATACTCAGATCACAATGCAGAAGAAAAGGAAATCATCGCAAAATGGTCTGAACCAAAGGATTGCGGCGATGGCGATTTACTCTGGTGCAGCTGTGCCGGCCGGGTTTTTCCTTATGATATTGAACACGCACAGGCATTGTCCGGATTACAGAAATTCGGCGGGAAATCCGATTGCTGCGGCCTTGCCGCAATGAGAAGCGGTCTTTATGATGCGGGGCGATTTCTGACCAATAATCTCATCGATCGATTATCGCAATGCCGGTTTAAAAGACTGGTGGTGATGTGCGGGTCCTGTCAGGATATGTTTCAACTGGCTCTGCCGGAGTATTATGGACAGGAATTTCCGTTTGAGGTAATCTCGGCATATCAATATCTTGATGAGCAGATCCAAAACGGCAATCTTGAGATTAAACGACAGATCCCTTTAGAAGAGCAGGAAAATACCTGTATATTTCATTCGTGTTTTGGATATAAATTCGGCAAAGACTATTTGGACAGTATTCAACGGTTATACCAGGCCGTGGGCTACGATTGCGTGGAACTGGAACATAATGGCGAAAAGAATGAATGCTGCGGCATGGGCGGTTTTTATCGAAAAGGCAATTTATGGGATATTCTTGAAGTAAAGGGTGTCAAGAAGGAGGACTTGAAAAAAAGCGATATGGAGAATATTCTCGCTTACTGTTATGGCTGTTTTTTAACATCCCGCCTGTTTCAGGGTGGAACCACTCATTTTTTACTGGAAAAGGTTTTATGGGCGCTTGGCGATGAAATTAAATATCCCATGAGCGGTATTCTCGGCAGATCTGTTAATTTTAGCAGTTTTACACATATGATCGGCATCACCCCGTCTGCATTATTTTAAAAGGAAGTTGCTTTCCCACTCGGACATCCCGCCTTCAAAATTACGGGCTGACGGCAGTCCCGCCAGTTCGTGTATCATCCTGTCAAACTATCTAACATATTCAGGTTTTCATGCGCCATGCAGATTGCAGGTGTGGGAAAAAAGTAACGCATAAAGGTAACGCTATGTGGGAAAAAAGTAACGCATAAAAGTAACGCTATTAAATATATTGAGTGGATCGTAAATACTTATTTAAATAATAAAAACATAATAATTTCAAATTATTAAAGATATAATTGAGAGATTTTAAAATGTGGCATAAAATTTGCAATACTTATTCCCTTATTTGTTTTTGATTGAAAGATGGTGAGTTATTATTTGTATTTTTTTGGGCTCACCAATGAAATTATTTTTGATCTGATAAAAACTAATTTTATGGATATTTTTGCATTGATACAAATGATACATCCCCTGACAGAGCAAACCTCAACAAAGGAAGCTTGGCATACCTCCGCTAATATATATCTTCCTTTATCAATTGCCGGCGGGCCATACGTCTTCAGCAGCGTGTGGTTTGCCGGCAATATATAAATTACATGAAGCAACGTGAAAATTGAGCATAAAATACCGATTTGAAAAATTAAAAAAATTATAGTATTGATAAAGTAAGCATGTTGACCTCCCTTGACTTCTTACTTTTCTAAAGCAGGTTGATCCCCTTTGTATTTTATCCGGTCGCAATTTATCCGGACGCAATTTATCCGGGGATCAACCTGCATAATATAAAACTAACCCGAATATTTATATGACAGTTATTATATACTAAATGCTTAAAATGGATTCAACATAGAACAGTATTATTGAAAGAAGTAGTATTCCAAGGAGGTGTCATGGAGTTAAGTCGTCGTAATTTTTTTAAGATTTTGGGGGTGACAGGCGCCTCTGTTGTGGCGGTGAAGGGCAAGGCCCGTGCATGGGAATCAAAGGCCCCGCCTGACCCATTCGGCTGTCTGGTTGATTTGACCCGGTGTATTGGATGCCGGAAATGCGAGCAGGCATGTAATGATGTGAACGCTCTGCCCAAACCGGACAGGTCGTTTGATGACCTGACGATCTTAGACACAAAACGGCGACCGGACGAAAAGACATTTACAATTGTTAACCGATATTATCCGGGAAAGATTGACGAAAGAGATCAATTGATCCCGACATTTGTTAAAATCCAGTGTATGCACTGCCAGGACCCGGCATGCGTGTCCGCCTGTATTGCGGGGGCGCTGACGAAAAAGGAAAATGGAACAGTGCATTATAATGTGTCCAAATGCATTGGCTGCCGCTATTGCATGGTGGCTTGCCCGTTTGAAATTCCCGCGTACGAGTATTTTAATCCCATCACACCCAAGGTAATGAAGTGTACGTTCTGTTTTGACCGCATCAGCAAGGAGGGTGGCCAGCCGGGTTGCGCCACCATCTGCCCGGTGGAAGCAATTACGTTCGGCAAAAGAAACACGCTGTTAAAATTGGCCAAAAAACGGATCAAAGAAAACCCTGCCGACTACATCGACCAGATTTACGGAGAGAATGAAGTCGGCGGTACGTCCTGGATGTATATTTCCGGTGTTCCTTTTGAAAAAATCGGTTTTAATAAGCTGCCTTCCGAGCCGATGCCGAAGCTATCTGAAACAGTTCAGCATTCGTTGTTTTCTTACCTGTGGTCACCCATCGCTCTTTACGGGATCTTAGGAGGGATTATGTGGGCATTTAGAAATAACGGGGATAATACAGAAATTGAAAATAATGGAGGTGCCAGATGAGCCATCAGGCATATCCCTTACGCGCAAAATTATGGACACCGGGGGTCCTCGTTCTTTCAGCCCTGATGGCCATTGGTGCTGTTATTATCGTGGCCAGGTTTATCGGCGGGATCGGTTATGTGTCCAATCTTTCAACTGCACGGCCCTGGGGACTGTGGATCGGTGTTGATGTTGCATCCGGTGTCGCTCTTGCGGCCGGCGGATTCACAACAGCCTTTCTGGCCCATATTCTCGGGCGCCATACATATGAACCGGTTGTCAGGCCAGCACTGCTGACCGCCATGCTGGGTTATACATTTGTTGTGCTCGGTTTGATGGTTGATATCGGACGTTCCTGGGCAATCTGGAAGCCGATGTTTAACTGGAACACCAATTCGGTACTTTTTGAAGTCGCCATGTGCGTCATGTTTTATGTGACTGTGTTGTATATCGAATTTATCCCGGCGGTGGTTGAACAGTTCAAGGGGAAAGTCAATCTGCCCGGCCTGCTGGGCAAACTCAACGCTCCGTCGGAATTCCTGATGGGTCTTGCGGACAGAATTCTGGGCAAAATTATGTGGGTGTTTATCATTGCCGGTGTCGTGCTTTCCTGCATGCATCAGTCCAGCCTGGGATCTTTAATGCTGATTGCGCCCACCAAACTGCATCCTCTATGGTACACACCGATGCTGCCGCTGTTGTTTTTGACATCCGCTATTGCAGTTGGATATCCTATGGTTGTGTTTGAAGCGACCATTGCCACCACATCGATGAAGCTGGATTCGGAAATGAAAGTCCTGGCACCGTTGACACGGATTACCATCCTTTTACTGGGCCTTTATATGTCCTTAAAGATCGGGGACATGGTGATTCGCGGCACATATGTTTACTTGCTCGACGGGACCGCTCAGACCAATTCTTTTTTAATCGAGCTTGGGCTTGGGGTCATCCTGCCCTGGCTGCTGCTTTTGTCCAAAAAAGTCCAAACCTCCAGACGAGGGCTGTTTATTACCTGCACATTAATCGTACTCGGGGTCCTTTTAAACAGGATCAATGTATTTATTGTTGGATACAAGCCGCCGTTAGGTGACAGCTCTTATTTCCCGGCAATTGGTGAGATCCTGGTGACTGTAGGACTCATCGCGGCCCTGATGTTTCTTTATCGTTTTATCATAACATATCTGCCGGTTTTCAGTGCGCCGGGCAAGGAGGTTTCTTCATGAAAAATAAAAAGATGACCGCACTGCTTGCCGGTATTTTCATGGTCGGCGTCAGTCTGCTTTTAATTTTAATGTCTGCAGGGCAGTGGCCCTCTCAAGCCCGGGCGAAAGTCACCCCCGGCACGGCCACGGTTTCGCCCCCGATCCCAGCCATGGTTTCGGCTAAAGCGGACAATGGTGTTGTAAAAACAGACTGGAAAGCGCCGGATCAGGAAGCGGCAAAACTCCGCGCCAATGAAGAGGTTCCTTTTGTAGAGACCTTCATTGATGAATGCCTGCTTTGCAGACAGCAGAAATTAAGGGACCAGGGTTTGAGCACAAAGGATATCCCGAATACCTATTTTCTGCTGGACAGCCCGATTATTAAAAAACAGGAAGACCACTACAAGCCTGTTCGGTTCATGCACGCCAAGCATGCAGCGGAAGCCAATGATTGCGCGGTGTGTCATCACTATCGTCCCACTGACCCGGAAGCGCTGGAAACTACTCGCTGTTCGGCCTGTCACCAGGAATCATTTAAAAAAGACCATCCGGAACGGCTCGGACTGAAAGCGGCTTATCATTTGCAGTGTATGAAGTGCCATCAGGATATGAATAAAGGCCCGGTGGACTGTATTGGTTGTCACGCGAAAAATGTGCCCGACCATAAAGAGTTGGTAAAATTACCGGCAAATCCTGCTCCGGAACAGGTGACGAACGAATGCCTGCGGTGCCATCAGGAAGCTGGAGAAGACATGCTGACCACCGCGCACTGGCTTTGGAAAGGGCCTTCACCCAATACCATGGAACATCGAAAAGAAGTTCGGCACGGGAAAGGGACGGATGTGTTTAACAATTACTGAGTGAGCGCTATAAGCAACGAGGCTCGTTGCACATCTTGTCATGCGGGGTATGGTTGGAAAGATAACAGCTTTGATTTTAGCAATATGAGTAAAATAGACTGCCTGATTTGTCATGATACCACAGGGACGTATAAAAAAGCACCGCCGGCGGCAGGAATGCCGGACCCGAAAGTGGACCTGGTAAAAGTCGCGAAAAATGTCGGCCACACCAGCCGGGCGACCTGTGGGGCCTGTCATTTCAACGGGGGCGGTGGTGATGCAATTAAACATGCTGATTTGTCACGGGATTTGCTTTACCCGCCGCGTAATTGTGATATTCACATGGGGGGATATGATTTTGGGTGTGTTGATTGTCATCAGACCCGAAACCACAAGATCGCCGGCCGAAGTTCATCTGTGCCGGTTGTTGAACGAACTATTTCCTGTGAAAACTGTCACTCGGAAAAGCCCCACTACGGTGATACGCTGCTGGATCATCATTTAAATAAACACTGCGAGAATATCGCCTGCAACACTTGTCATTCGCCGGTCTATGCCAAGTGTAAACCCACGAAAGTTTGGTGGGACTGGTCCAAGGCCGGAGATAAAGCCCGGGTCGCCAAAAAAGATAAATACGGGATGCCGGATTATCACTGGAAAAAAGGGGAATTTAAATGGGCGGAATCGCCTAAACCTGATTATGCCTGGTATAACGGGTTTATCAAAAGGATCTTTTTGGGAGATAAAGTCGGCTTGGATGACCCGGTAATCAATATTACCGAACCGGTGGGATCCATAAAAGATCCCAATTCCAGAATCACCCCGTTTAAAATTATGAAAGGGGTTCAGGCGTTTGATACCAGATATCAGTATGCTCTGGTGCCGCATCTGTTCCCCAGAGATAAAGAAGACAAAACCGCTTACTGGAAAAATACGGACTGGCAGAAGGCGTTTATCGATGGCATGGCCTCAGCTGAAATCCCTTACAGTGGTGAATACATATGGAAGGAAACCTGGATGTACTGGCGGTCTGAGCATGAAGTCATGCCCGCTTCCATGGCCTTGTCCTGTGTCCAGTGCCATGAAAGCTTAAAAGGAGAAAAAACCTGCAACCGTTGTCACAAAGACAATCGCGACATTGATTTTAAGAAACTGGCCCATAAAGGGACTGATTTCAGTTACATGAAATCCAGAGGCCGGGATGTCAGCCATTTAATTGGCTCCACTGATTATATTAATTTTGAGGCCTTGGGATATAAAGGTGATCCTATTGTTTATGGAGGCCGGTTTAAAAAACTTCCCCTTGGTAATGGCAATAATAAATAAATATACAGAATTTGATTTAAGTCCATGCTATAGTTCTTTATATACAGAATAAAATATTTAGCAAACCTCAATCAAAAGGAGAAAATATTATGTTTTGTTTTCAATGTCAGGAAACAGCGAAAAATACCGGATGCACAGTCAAGGGTGTTTGCGGAAAACCGGAAGATACCGCAAATCTTCAGGATCTTTTAATCTATGCATTAAGGGGGCTTGCTGTTTGCGGAGAAAAAGCCGCCGAACTGGGTATTTCAAACAGGGAAAACGGTTTGTTTGCGGCCCAGGCGCTTTTTACAACTATCACCAATGCCAACTGGGACAATGACCGGTTTGTGGCACTGATCAAAGAAACGTTAAAACGCAGGGATGCGCTCAAAGAAAAATTCCTGGCAGCGTATAAGGAAAAAAACGGCCAGGATTTTGATGAAGAATTGCATCATTGTGCCACCTGGTTTTCAGATGATGTGTCTGAATTTGAAGAAAAAGCAAAATCAATTGGCGTTCTTGCAACGGAAAATGAAGACGTCAGGTCTCTAAGGGAGCTTTTGATCATTGGTTTAAAGGGAATAGCCGCATACGCAGATCATGCTGCGATCCTTGGTGTTGAAAAAGATGAGATCTATAATTTTATAATGGAGGCTCTGGCTTCGACCACCAAAGATCTGTCCGTGGATGAAATGATCGGGCTTGTCATGAAGGCCGGAGAAGTTGCTGTAACAACGATGGCCGCTTTGGATGAAG
>JAJRPH010000112.1 GCA_024280875.1 Deltaproteobacteria bacterium
GAAGTTCCCGACTCGGTGTACAAAAATCTTCAGCCCGGCTGGTGGCAGTTTAAACATGATTGATTTGTCTGTGTTTTTAATATTCAAAAAATATTTTTTGAAGAAGCGAAATGTAAGTTCCATGGGGCAGAAATGGAGTTTGTGCCAGGCAGTCACCTATGCGCGCCGTCATGGCTGGCATGTGGCCATGACAGCTGATGACAATTTCTGCGTGCCGGCTTCCGCCTTCCATAAATGGGTGGATGTTTCCGAAGAGGATCTTATAGAAAGTCAGGTGCAGCAGGGATGGCATAAAGATCGGGCGGCAGAGCAGAACCGGTTTAATTTTTTTAAAGGTCTGTTTGCCGGCCCTGAGGGCGAAAAGACTCTCAATAAAATACTGCAATATATGGGATTTGTATGCTCTCCGCTTCATCAGGCGCTTAAGGTACCGGATTCGATCATGGTGTTCGGCGACGGTACACACATCAATCATATCATTCAAGCGCTGTGCTATGATTACACGATGCCGGTGATGTCAGCATTTGAAGGTTTTGGGGAAACCTGCTTTAAAGGCGGTCTGGTGCCATTTATCACCGGTCGTCCCCAGGTGGTCATTCCCGGCATGGGAGATCGGGCGTTTGCCGGCATTACCCCGGATGAACTTGCCGTGGGTCTCCCTGCTTCCCAATTACCCGTGGTTGTGGAAAATCTTTTTAAATCCGGCGGTGATTTAAACATCGGGCAGCCGGGGAAAACCCTTTTGCCCATGGGGTTGGATGAATCCATTACTCCGGGGTTTACGTTTTTGAAAGAGAAAGTCGGTAAAAGGACAACGTAAAATGAAAAAATTGGTTTTTTATCATATCGTACCGCCCCTCACCAATTTCATCCTAAAACGGCGGTATCTGGAAGGGGTGAGTGACTCTTATGACGGCGATGTTGAACTTAGAGAAGATGGGATGACCTTTGAGTTTGAATCCAAGCCGCAAAGAATGTTAAACTGATATTTTGCCGGGGCACTGGTGTCCATTTTATCTCCACCAGTTGGCGGAAATACAAAATACCGAAAAAATCGGCAAACACACCTTCGTAAAAAAATACTTTAATAAGAAAGGCCCCCCATCATGGTAAAATTATCTTTCAGACTTATCTCATTTTTGCTTGGGAGTTTTTTTCTAATCAATATCGCCATTGCCGCCCCCCCCAATATCGTATTAATATTGGCGGATGACCTGGGTTTTACGGACACGGCACCCTATGGAAGTGAAATCCAGACCCCTAATATTAGCAAACTGGCAGATGAAGGCCTGCGTTTCAACAACTACCACACGGCAGCCTCCTGTGCACCGACCAGGGGCATGCTGCTGACAGGCGTAGACAGTCACCGCAACGGTGTCCCCAATATACCTGAATCGATTCCCCCTGCCCAGGCAGAGCACGATAATTACAAGGGAACACTAAATAATAACGTGGTCACCATCGCCACCCTGCTAAAAGATGCCGGGTACCATACCTATCTGACCGGCAAATGGCATCTGGGTAAAACGCCGGAGCTGCTACCCAGCCAGAGAGGCTTTGAACGTACCGTAACCATGGCGGATACAGGAGCCGATAACTGGGAGAAGAAACCGTATCTGCCCCTTTATAAAAAGGCGAACTGGTTTGCCGATGGCAAGGAGATCGATCTGCCTGAAGACTTTTACTCCTCAAAATATTACATCGATAAGGCTATTGAGTTTATCGACTCAAATCGCAGGGATGGAAAACCCTTTTTCTCATATATCCCTTTTCAGGCGGTTCATATTCCGGTCCAGGCCCCCCGGGAATTTACAGACAAATACATGGGAAAATATGATGAAGGGTGGCAAAAGCTTAGAGACAGTCGGCTTGAAAAGGCCAAAACAAAAAAAATGGTGCCCCCCGGGACACAGATGGTGAAGATGTCAACCACGGTTGACTGGGATTCATTAAGCGATTCAGAAAAACGTTATGAATCCAAGAAGATGGCGGTCTATGCCGGCATGGTGGATGCAATGGATCACCATATAGGACGATTGATAACCTATCTTAAAGATACCGGCCAATATGACAATACTGTTTTTATTTTTACCTCGGATAATGGTTCTGAAGCCACCGACGCCTTTGATGGGCCTGCCTGGCAAACTCAGTATCTGAAATTGTGGATGAAGGCTAAAGGTTACAATCGGGATTACGAGACACTGGGAATCCGCGGCAGTTATATTAACATGGGGCCAAGCTTTGCCAGTGCCGCAGCGTCACCTTTGGCCGAGTATAAGTTTTGGGCAGGTGAAGGCGGGATGCGTGTACCCCTGATCATTTCCGGAGATGGCATCACTGAAAAAGGGAAGATCACAAATGCGTTTGCATATGTGACGGATATTGCCGCAACCATTCTGGAAATATCCGGTGTGAATCCTCCCCTTGGCAATTATCAAGGCCGCAGGGTTGAATCCATAGTTGGCAAAAGTCTACTACCTTTGACCAAAGGGGAAGTGGGCAGAATTTACAGTGAAGATGAGACCATCGGTTATGAACTGGGGGGGAATGCTGCTCTCTTCAAAGGGGATTACAAGATTATCAAAGACAGGGGGCCCGTGGGAGATAACCAGTGGCACTTGTTTAATATCGTCATTGACCCGGGTGAAACAAAGGATCTCAAAAAAGAGATGCCAAAAAGATTCACAGATATGATGGAAGCGTATCGTTCATATGTTGCTGACAACAATGTGTTACCGGTTTCGGAAAATTATGATCAGGTAAGGCAAGCCAGGAAATATGCCATACGGACCCAACTAAAAGTCCATTCTCCGTTTTACTTTGCCGGAATCCTGATTTTGTCTGGTCTCTTTATCTGGCGCCGACGTCAGAAAAACGTCAGAAAAGATAGGTAGTGTTAAGCCGGAAATTGGATGCCTCATGTCGCAAGCGCATGGATACCAAAAGGTGGGCATGCCAACGCTTATGAAGTTTTTAAAAAGACCATAGAGACTTCTACGGACTCTTCTGTCAAAACAACTTTAACGATCGTTAAAGTTGTCTTGACAAATAACTTACAAGCATTTAAAATTTTTAAACATTATTACAGAGTTCGTTTGCGCACAATCCAATCGCGTTTTTTTAATCATTGGCTGAAAGAAAACGAGATCAGATAGCGCTGCCGGTATGACTACTTTAAATTCAAAAGGAGATATCTATGTCCCCGAATCGCATGACTGTTAAAGCCGTATTCTTTTTTATTGTTGCAAGCCTGGTTCTGGTTTCATGTCAGGAAAGAAAAACAGGCAAGGTCATCATCACTGAGAGCGAGTTTGTTGTTCGCCAGGATTCTGACAAAGCGTATGTGATTGATGCCCGGGGCAAGGTGAAAAATGTCGGGGATGTTGATGTTAAAAAAATAGTTATCACCGGATATTGCAGATCCTGCGGAGAGTTAATTAATCCGGGAAACTGGTTTGTTTCCGAATATGAAAAAATGCCCGATCAGAAAGATACCATCAGTTATCTGGCTGTTGATGCGGAAGAAGAATTCAGCTTTAAAGGGGTCGCATTCATCTATAACATGGTACCGGAGCAACCTGAAACGATTCCGGAAAAAATGGAAGTGGTTATCGAATCTTTTGAAGTTGTTGAGTAGCCGATTTTTGATCAATTCAAACAAATCATCGGGCCGCATCATTTTACCCCTTTTGAAATCATGAAGTGGCAGGCGGAAAACAACGGGGTCAAACCGCCTGAATCAAAAGATTTGAGCATGATTTCTTTTGTGATGCCGATTACCCGGAATACGAAACAAGACAATGCTGCAGCTGTTGACTGGCCGTCTGAAAGATGGGCCCAGACCCGTCTTTCCGGTGAGATTTTCAGTCAGACAATTGTGCGTGAGATCGTCACCGACCTGATGAGTCGGGGAATTTTAGCGGTATCTCCTGATGTGACCTCTATGTTTAATAAAAAAAGATACCCAAACGTCGGCTGGGCCTCTCCGTGGTCCCATCGTCATATCGCCTATGCTGCCGGCCTCGGCACGTTCGGCATGCAGGATTTTTTGATCACGGAAAAGGGGTGTGCGCATCGGCTCGGCAGTTTTGTGGTCAATTTGAAGCTGGTCCCCAATCGCAAGCGGCCGGAAGATATCCATGCTTACTGCCTCCATTATCAGGGTCGCAAGTGCTTAAAATGCGCAACCCGCTGCCCTGTTGGCGCAATTACCGCAGAAAATGCCCATGACAAGGAAGCCTGTTATCAAAAAGTGGCAAAGTCCTTAAAGTATTGTAATAAAAATTATCATCTTTTTATCTATGGATGCGGTCTCTGTGCTACGGGCGTGCCATGTGAATCCGGAATCCCCAAGCCATTACAGACTGATTAAAAAGCGACCTGCAGCGTTGCGAAAAATTTTAAATAATTCAACGTACAACAAGTACGCTTCATAATTTAAAATTTTATGCGCCTTGCATCTCATCTTTTTTATCAGCCTGCAATTCAAGAATTTTTTTACGGACGATTAAAGGGAAATTAAAAAATGACAAATACAGAATCCAGCCGATTGGAAAATATTAACGCAGCAGCAATTAAAGAATTGATACAGGCAGAAGGTATTGATCTGGTGGGAATCGCGGACGCCCAAAATCTGATTTTAGCATATCCGCCTCGACCAGCCACGGATCTCATGCCTACTGCGAAAAGCGTGATTGTAATGGCGGTTGCGCACTCTTTGGGATCAGTATATGCACCTGATATCATGCTCTGGACCCGAAGTAAAATGCAGACCTCCCGACTGCTGGATGAAACTGCTGAGAAAGTCGGCCGTATGCTTGAGCACGAAGGATTTTTAACCCTTCCGATTTCAGCGGACAAGCCGGTGGAGATCTTTAAAAATAATCCAAAAACCGGTAAAAAATTTCGCCAGACCCGAACCGTGGGATTTCTCTCTTTAAAGCATGCGGCTGTGAGCTGCGGCATGGGAGAGATCGGGAAAAATAACCTGTTGCTGACGCCTGAATTCGGACCGCACCAGAGATTGTGCGCGATCATCACCGAGGCAACCCTTGATCCTGATTTAAGGCAGGATTTTGATCTTTGTGATGGGTGTAACAAATGCGTGGCTGCCTGCCCATCCGGCGCTTTAAAACCGGATCGATTCGATGTGGACCCGTGTTTTGTATACTGGTCATTGGGTCTCAAGCGGCTACTGCCGGTCAGATTCTGGGAATGGCCGGGGTATATCAGGATGATACGGCAACATATGAAACGACGTGATGTGCTGGTGGAAAGTGGGCAAATTTACATTACCGACGTGGATTTTTGCATTGAATGCATGCGTGCCTGCCCGGTGGGCGAACGCTGGAAAAATATCCGACCGAAAACATTTCCGTTTCAGAAATCCGGTGGTACAGGATAAAGAACTAAAAAAACTTGTTTCAAAGAGACACCTTGAATGCCTGAAAATCAGAAAATGTTGATGACAGTTATCGACAGTCTGCTCTCCAAAAAATATCTGCAATACTGTCGTTTTGAACCGCAAAAAATTTAATACATTTTGATCATTTTATGTTTTTTTGATACTATCCAGCAAATTCTCGGTTTTTGGAACAAAAGAAGCCGGTCTGTTGAATAACTGAGGTTAGGCCTTATCATGGAGAGAATTATGCTGTCTAAATTATCTTTTCAAAAATGGACTTTTAGTAAAGCTGTAAAGAAAACACTATTAACTGAATTTGATAAGGATAAAATTGCACACTTATTGGATAGGGTGTGGAATATTTATGAAGAGATACCAGAATCTCCTCTTAAGAATGAGTCGCGTGCTGTTGGTCTTATGCTTTCCACAGCACGTAAAAATATCGCTTTATATAAAGCCTTTATTGAATTAAATATTACAAAAGAAAACACCAAAAAATATATTGAAGAAATTAACTGGGAAATTAACAAGATCATTGGTGCCCCCATGTTTGTCTTTTCGATCATCAGGGGGAAAAACGCTTTAGATCGTGTTAAATGGATTAACGATGTTTTATGGAAATTTTTATTCACTAAACCGTTTGAAAGGGTACAAGTAGATTCTGATGCAAACGTAGCATTTAACATAACAAGGTGTCCATTCCAGGAGTATTATAAATCGCAAAATGTTATTGAACTTTGTGAATATACATCATGCAGCCAAGATTATTTATTAGCAGAGACATGGCATTCAAAATTCACAAGGGAACAAACCCTTGCGAGTGGAGGCGAGTTTTGTGATTTCAGATTTTATGTCGTATAAAAGAGGGCTAACCTGTCATTTGTGCTGACCGTTGTTAGCGGTCTCAGGTGGCGTAAGTCATCGGCCCGGCCAGCACAATTCAATTGTTCAACAGTCCTCGCCACTAAAATCCAACCCTCCACTGCAAAATACAATGCAGTTTTTTCAAAAAATCGGCAAAAACCCTTAATCAAGACATGGTATGCCCGAAAAGTAGAGAATACTGACTTTGCTTATCGACAAGGTGCACTCCTGAAAATTTCTGGAATACTGTCGGTTTGGCCACCAGTCCACTATCGGGCTCTGCCTTCCTGGGACTTGCCTTTGTTGAATGTTCTATTTCTGCGGCTCCACCTTATAAATATGCATTTAGCCACCGGCTACATTCAGCATCAATATTCTATCTGATCAACCCATTCAGTTCAACAACTGCCTAATTATATGTCATAAAATGGCATTTAATTTAATGAATAATTTGTTTGTCCATACATATTGAAGAAGCAATCTGCTTCCGAGGCAAAAAAAATTCGAATTTTTTGGATGAAACCATATTTTCTGTTCAAACACCCCTGCAGGCATTAGTGTTTGTTTAAGCAAGAATTCGGATAGTACTCCAATAAGCCAAGTCGAATTTCTAAAACCAATTTTTTTTTAATTAATTTTATTGCAGACATACAATATTTTAATTGTGTTATTTTATAATAAATGTGATGCATATTTATCCTATATCATTGCTGTCCGGTTAACTTATGAAAAATATCAATATGTTAAAAATATAAACCCCGGTCAAGTTGCAATTTTGGAAAATAGTTTTTCTATTTATTTTACAGCGATTGTTTTATTTTTGATTTTTTAATCTAAATTA
>JAJRPH010000113.1 GCA_024280875.1 Deltaproteobacteria bacterium
TTACCTCTTTTCAGCAGGTGGTGGCCGGTGAAAATACCAATACCTCCGGCGGCGCCATTACTCTGGGCGACGGCCGTTTTCAGGTGCGGGTGCCCGGTGAATTTGTAAGTCCTGATGAAATCTATGGGCTGGTGGTCAGCAGTTTTAACGGTCGGCCGGTTTACTTAAAAGATCTGGCAACCGTGGTTGACGGATTTAAGGAAGAAGACAGCCGGTCACGCTTGGATGGCCGTGATGCAGTCAATATCTCGGTAAAAAAGCGCGCCGGCGAAAACATCATTGAAATTGTGGAAGCTGTTGACCGGTTGATCGAAAAACAGCAATCGGGCTGGCCTGCGGGCACTGAGATTATCAAGCTCATGAACAAGGCCAAGGGCATCCGGCTGATGCTGGCGGACCTGGAAAACAATATCCTGTCCGGCCTGCTTCTGGTTGTCATTGTGTTGTTGTTTGCCCTGGGCATCAGGAATGCAATCCTTGTGGGGCTGGCAATTCCCTTCTCCATGTTTCTTTCTTTCATGGTGATATATGCCATGGGCATTACTTTAAATATTGTGGTGCTCTTTTCACTGACCCTTGCTCTGGGTATGCTGGTGGACAATGCGATTGTGATTGTCGAAAATATATACCGGTATATGGAGCAGGGCGTGCCGAGAATTGATGCGGCCATGCGGGCAACGTCCGAAGTGGCCTACCCGGTCATCGGATCCACGTTAACGACCGTGGCCGCATTTTTCCCCATGATTTTCTGGCCGGGCATTATGGGTGAGTTTATGAAATATTTGCCCATCACATTGATCATCACATTGACCTCCAGCCTGTTTGTGTCAATGGTGATCAATCCGGCCCTGGCCGCATTTTTCATGAAAGTCAAAAACTCTCCGGCAGAATCGGAAGGTTTTAGTGCTGAAACGATTATGGCGGCCGGAGAACAGCCAATTGTCATTGAGGGAAAAGTACTTAAAACATACCGGCGGGTCCTGGAATTTTCTTTGCAGCGCCGTCTTGTGATTGTTACGTCATCGTTTTTGTTTTTGATTATTTTAATGCAGATATGGAAGCTGGTGATCGGGCTTGAAAAACCAGTGGAATTTTTTCCCAGTCTGGATCCCAAAAGTGCGTATGTGAATGTGGATCCACCCGCAGGCGCGGACCTTGATTATATGGACCGGGTCATTAAAAAAATTGAACTGGCGGTTAATAATTACGATCCGGGTACACAGGCGGATCCGGATTTGTACTATGATGATCCTTATAACCGCTCATATGCCCTGCAAAAACATGAAAAACGCAATGGTGAAATTTTTAATGGACCCACGGATATTGACAATATTGAACATATTTACGCCACGGCCAAGAAAAAGGCCGGCAGTTCATTGTTTTCTCAATATTCGGATAACCGGCTGGGTATTCAGTTTGTTGATTTTGAGGATCGAAAAACACCGTCTGCTAAGGATGTCGAGCTGATTCGCGAGCGAATCAAGAATATTCCGGGCGCCCGAATCACCGTGTCGGAAGAAAAGGGCGGCCCCCCCACCGGTGCCCCCATCAATATTGAGATTTCAGGTGATGATTTACAGATGCTGGGGAAAATCGCCCGGCAGGTCCGCGGGATCATCTCAAAAATACCGTTTGTGGAGGATGTGAAAGATGATTACATGGACGCGCTTCCGTCTATCCAGATTGATATTGACCGGCAAAAGGCCGCCATGTTCGGGCTGTCCACCAACCTCATCGGGTTTGCGTTAAAGACTGCCTACAATGGCTTAAATGTTTCCACCTATCGTGAAGCCGGGGAAGATTATGATATTACGGTAAAATTTACGGAAGATGACCGGAAAGTGGCGGATGTGCTCCGTAAAATTATGATTCCTTCGCCTGTGGGTCAGCTGGTTCCACTGACCACCCTTGCGACCATCAAATACGCAGGGAGTATCGGGGATATCAACCGGATCAATCACCAGCGGGTTGTGACTGTCAAAGCAAATGTAGATGAAGAGAAAATCCCGGGGTCAGTCGCAAAAATGCAGGCAGAAAAATTGTTAAAGGATTTTACACTGCCGCCGGGGATCGGCATAAAATTTACGGGGCAGAATGAGCATGAGCAGGAGTCTAAGGATTTTTTATCAAAAGCGTTCATGATTGCTATTTTTCTGATTTTTTTGATTCTGGTCACCATATTCAACTCAGTCAGTCAGCCGCTGATCATATTAACATCCGTTATACTGTCCCTGGGCGGGGTCTATCTGGGGCTGACGGTCATGCGGTATCCATTCGGCATTATCATGTCAGGGGTTGGCGTGATTTCTCTGGCCGGGGTAGTGGTCAATAATGCTATTGTGCTGATAGATTATATCAATAAGTTGCGGAATAGAGGAATGAACCTGCATGATGCCATTATTGCCGCCGGCGCCACCAGGTTAAGGCCCGTCATGCTGACCGCCATTACCACGGTTTTGGGGCTGGTTCCCATGGCGACCGGGGTTTCTATTAATTTTAGTGATATGACAGTTTCTATGATCAGTGAAACGTCCCAGTACTGGAAGTCCATGTCCATTGTAGTGATTTTCGGATTAATGCTTGCCACGGTGTTGACTCTGGTTGTGGTGCCGACACTTTATTCCCTGTTTGTCGAAGCCCCGGAATCTTTGAAATCTAAATATGCAGTAATTAAAAAATGGTACTGGAGACCTTTTGAAAAGTCGGATGCTGAAAATTCTTTTTGAGAACTTGTTGGTTTTAGGGTATAGTAAATAAAAAATATTAAATTAGAATAATTTCAGGAGACTAATTTTCTGAATTACATGATGCGGTTGTTTTTTAACAGTAAGAATACTGTCGGAGGACATTGTCGTGAAACGAAAATTTAAATATTTTTTATACCGGTATTTTCTGCCCTATCTTGGACTGATCATTGTCAAAATGATCGCGTTCACCCACAGACTGCGAATTGTGGATCCTGAAAATGAAAGAGATATCCTTGATGATGGTCGAAGCCTGATATATATCTCCTGGCATCAGCGGTTTTTTCCGGGGATCACTTTTTTTGCAAAGCGCAAACCGATTGCGATCATGATTAGTCAGAGCCGGGACGGTGAATTTATTGCCCATATTGTTAAAATTCTCGGCTGGGACGCGGTGCGGGGGTCCTCCACACGAGGTGGCGGGGAAGCCCTGAGAAAACTCAATAAACTGGCGCTTGACGGCTCTAATATTGGTCATATTGTTGACGGCCCCAAGGGCCCCATCGGCATTGTAAAGGCCGGTCTTCTCAGGATAGCCCAGGCCACCGGGCTGCCGATTCTCCCGACCATTACCTCTGCCCAGAAGAAGTGGTCTATTAACAGCTGGGACAAATTTATGATCCCGAAACTGTTTTCCCGCGTGATTATCCGGTTCGGAAAGCCTGTTTATGTGTCAAAAGATCTGGATGAAGCGGCATTTGAACAAAAACGCCTGCTGGTGGAGCATCGTTTAAGAGAACTCTATGATGACACGGACCGGATTTGGAAAGACCCGGAAAGAATCCGGGAGATTTTCCCCCCCCTTCTGGAAATCCGAAATTTTACCCGCGTTTTGAGAAGGTAAAGATCATCGCTCCAGGAATATGATAAAATTTTAAAATCGATTCTCATTAATTTTGACAAACTCGTAAAAAGTCAGATTCCGATGGCAAAGAAAAAAGCTCCACCAATCTCATAAAAATTGGTAAGGCGCGCAAATCCTGAGTGATGATTTGTACTTAGCGTACCATGAAGAAACGAAGGATGAAGCGCAACACAGAATTTGGACTTTTTACGAAGCCATCAATTTTGGCGATATCGATTCCAGGATGACTGTTGTCGGATGACCTGTTTTTTGTCCCTCATTTTATTCAATCCAGTAATTGACATTTCATTATTTGCAAATACCTTTAGGTCATGGTATAATAAATATTTTGATATAAGATAGATAAATATTCGTGGGTATTCAATGATATCAATAAATTGGTGGTATTCTGAAAATGTTTCAGGGCCACTGTATGTTAAAATTTTTTGATGCCGGGGGAAAAGCCAACAGTGGTCCCCGGTATTTTTAATTTAAGGAAGAATATGAATTATATATTTTCATGGATCAAATACGGAATCGGAATGCTTTTTTTTAAAATTCAGGGGTGGAAGTGCGACATAATCCCAAAAGAGATTGGGGACAAGTATGTATTGATCGGGTTCCCTCACAATACAAATATGGACGCACCGTTTGGCATTGGATTTTCATTTGTGAATCGGATCCAGTCAAGCCCTATGATCAAGAAAGAGTGGATGTTCTGGCCCATGTCGATGGTATTTAAAGCAATGAAAGTGATGCCCATTGACAGGACCTCTTCCCAGAATATAGTCGGCCAGGTGGCTGAAGAATTTTCAAAAAGAGATAAGTTTATCCCGGTTGTTTTCCCCGAGGGAACCCGAAAAGAAGTCAAAAAGATAAAAACAGGCTTCTGGCATATTGCCGATCAGGCAAACGTTCCGATTGTTTTTCTGTATAAAGATGGGCAAAAAAAGCAGTTATTTATTCTGGGGCACATGTTTATCGGGAAATCCAAAAATGATGATTTGATTAAAATCAGGGATGTTTACCGTAAAGCGGGGTATGAAATACCTTTAGAGGATATTTAAATGTCATCAGATAATAGCCGGATGGAAGAGATTCTGGAAGAGGCCCGTCGCAACAGGGAATTAAAAGATAAATCCTACCGGGGACGGGCTTTGAAACTGTTTCCGTGGATCTGTGCCCGGTGCGGACGGGAATTCGAAGGAAAGCGCATGCGGGAACTGACTGTACATCATAAAGACCATGATCATGACAATAATCCGCCGGACGGCAGCAACTGGGAGTTATTGTGTCTATACTGCCATGATAATGAGCATGCGCGGGATGAGGTGTCTCAATGGTATGACGGGTCTTCGACGGGCAGCGAAGAGGATCAGGCAACGCTGACCCACAAGCCGTTTGATGCTCTTGGTGAGTTGCTTAAAAAAATGAAAACAGATGAGTCCAAATAAAAGACTGAAAGGTTAACATGGCAGAAGTATGTCCTGTATCGTTTGAATTAATTAATGAGAGAGTCGCAAGGGTTAATGGCGTATTAACCGTGCTTTCCATGATTGTTTTTTTATCCACGCCCATGAAAGTCATCGCCCTGATTTTAGGGGCGGATCTTTTTATCCGCGGTTTTTTAAAACCCTCATACAGTTTCTATAGTTCTCTCAGCAGAAACATTCTACAGCTGTTTAACATAAAATCGCTAATGATAAATGCCGGTCCCAAAATTTTTGCCGCAAAGATCGGGTTTGTTTTCTGCTGCATCATTTCCTTATTCTATTTTTTTGGCATGCCGACAGTGTGCTTTATATTCGGATCAATGCTGCTTTTTTTTGCGCTTCTTGAAGCGGCATTAGGTTTCTGTGTGGCATGCCAGTTTTATCCGTATATGCCGAAATTTATGAAATAAGATAGCCTGAAAGTGAGTCCATTGGAAATTATAGGTCGGGTTGAGGAACTAAGCCCGACAATCATAAATTTTTCGGAGAAAAATTAATGATTGTCGGCATATTAAAGGAAATCAAGCTAGAAGAAAACCGCGTGGCCATGACCCCGGGAGGGGTGGAGGTCATGCGGCAAAGTGGGCACACGGTGGTGGTGGAAAGCACGGCCGGGATCAACAGTGGTTTTGATGACCTTTTTTATTCCGAACTGGGCGCTGAAATCGTTGCAACCCCGGAGGAGGTTTACGCGCGTTGCGACATGGTGATGCATGTGAAAGAACCACTGCCGCCTGAATATGATCTGATCCGGGAACACCAGATTGTGTTTACCTATCTTCACCTGGCGGCGGCCGAAGAACTGACCCGTGTGCTTATTTCGAAAAAATCAGTGAATATTGCCTATGAAACCATCCAGAAAGAAGACGGCTCTTTGCCGCTGTTGACCCCAATGAGCGAGGTGGCCGGACGGATGGCCATCCAGCAGGGGGCGAAATATCTCGAAATGGAACATGGCGGTCACGGGGTGCTGCTCGGCGGCGTGCCCGGGGTGGATTCGGGAACTGTCCTGATTATAGGCGGAGGGGTTGTTGGCACGAATGCGGCAAAAATCGCCTGCGGGCTGGGGGCCAAGGTGTATATTCTGGACCAGAGTCTGGAGCGTCTGCGATATTTAAGTGATATCATGCCCCGTAATTGCTTTTTATTGATGTCCAAGCCGTCGGCCCTTCGGCGCTTGATACCGGAAGCCAGCGTGATTGTCGGTGCGGTCCTGATTCCCGGGGCCAAAGCCCCCAAGCTTATAACCCGGGAAATGTTGGGTCTCATGCAAAAAGGGACCGTCATGGTGGATGTGGCCATTGACCAGGGCGGATGTTTTGAAACATCTCGGCCCACCACCCATTCCAACCCCATCTACGAGGTCGACGGCATTGTGCATTACTGTGTCGCCAATATGCCCGGCGCAGTGCCGCGCACTTCAACCATGGCGCTGACCAATGCCACTCTGCCGTATGCCATTGAAATAGCAAACCTGGGATGGAAAGCCGCCATGCGGCAGAATCCTGAAATTAGGCGTGGCGCAAATGTGGTGTGCGGCAACGTCACCCATAAAGGTGTGGCGGACGTGTTTGGATTGACTTATACACCGATTGACACCCTTCTTTGAATATACACATGATGTTTCACTTTTGTGGCAAATCGGCATCTTCTGAGTTAGGGTGCGGGGCAAAAAAAGCGGTTTTAACCCGGAAGTAATTTCTGATGGCAAACGCCAGCGGTCGCCTGAAGGGGTAAACTTTTTTCGGTATAAACGTTGATGGCATCGTAAAAAGTCCAAATTCTTTGTTGCGCTTCATCCTTCGTTTCTTCATGGTACGCTAAGTACAAATCATCACTCAGGATTTGCGCGCCTCGAATTTGGAGCTTTTTTCTTTGCCATCGGAA
>JAJRPH010000114.1 GCA_024280875.1 Deltaproteobacteria bacterium
AAAGAAGCATGGATTCGCGAAAAACCATGCGGCAGGTGTCTGAAGCCATCATTCTCTCAGACGAACTTTTTCAGGAAAAAAAATAAAAAAAACAGATTTTCTTTGCCTCCTAAATAAACATCCCCCAGCAGTGATTGAACGGAAATTCACTCAACTATCAATTTCCTGTCATTGCGCAGGGAGGCACGACGTCAAGCAATTCCATTAAAGCCAGGGGATTACTTCGCCGTTCGTTCCTCTCTCTTCGTAATGACAGCTTGAATCCCAGGGTTTTCGTTCAACGACTATATCACTGCGCCATCCCGGATTCTTTCAAAAATTATCCAATTTATAGCCCACCAACATAGATAGTCCCGTCAAAAAATCAGCTCCATGGTGTTTTTCCGAAAAATATTTCAATTAAAATTTTAAATTTTTTACGCCATAAAGATGTCAATGTAATTTTCTATAAAAAATTACATTGATAAGAAAGATTATTTAAACTAAAAATTATTATCTAAAGTTAAGCCAATTTATACAATGGCGTATAAACCAAGACTTGCGGATATAAGCGACAAAGGCAAAACCAAAAAAGAAAAAATCAAGAGCGCACCTGAACTTGAAAGACGTATTGACGGCTATCTCCGTTATTATGACGGATACGGCGCCATCATCGTTCAGCTCAACGTTGAAGATACCCGTAACGGCGTTAGAGTTTGTTGTTGAAAAATACGGCAACAAATGCATCATCGAACTCAAATGGGGCCAGGGCGCAAAAGATATCGGCGGTGAAATCCAGGTAACCAGCCTTGATTATGCACTTTTCCTCAAAGATCGCGGCTATGTTGTTGATCCTGATCCAAGACTGCCGGAAGTACAAAAAGCGTTTAAAAAAGGTGCCATCAAATCATTTGCCCGTCACAGCCGTTTGGGCGGAACCAATCTGGATGGTGCCCTGCATCCGGAAAGAAAAGAAAAGCTTTGCGGAAACTGGGACAGTCTGCCGAAAACCGTGAGTGACATCGGCAACAGTGCTGAAGAAATTTTTGCTGCTTACTTTAAATTAGTTAGAATTAAATTTTCTACCTGCTATTAACAATAACTAATATTCTGTTTTTTTGACTAATCCCTTGACAAGCCTCTTCCAAATAATTATAAAAGTAATCCCTTGATCAATTATATAAACACAAAGATGTGTTTCAAATTCCAGATCAAGAAGACAAAAACGTCTGATCCTGTATTTACGGGGTAGGCGTTTTTTTTGCGAAATTTTGCTGGTATTGGAACAAGCAGCATATCATTGTTCACAAACAATTTCGATGGCGTCCCAAAAAACCCAACTTCTATTTTAGCTTTGGGTTGCGCTCCAACCTTCGCTGCTTTGTAGGGTGCATTTTATGCACCAATAGTGACTAATCATCACTCAGTATTTTCGCGCCTTGCCAGTTTTTATAAGAATGGCGGAGCTTTTTACGAAGCCATCAATTTTGGACCACAAATAGTGTGGAGCATATTAGAAATGAATAGAATACAACAACTAATGGCATCTAAAAAACGACTTGTGGAAGGTCTGCAATTCCCGGACATCACCAAATGCGCTGAGGAAGGTGGTTGCGGGGTTGTCGGTTTTTGCTGCACAAAACCAGTGCCCGGACATCATATCTATGAACCTTCAAGGTTGATGCACAACCGCGGTAACGGGAAAGGCGGCGGAATTGCTGCGGTGGGATTTGTCCCTGAACAACTTGGCGTCAGCCGCGACGTTCTTGATAATTGCTATATGATTCACGTGGCATTTTTAGACCCCGACGCCCGCCAGGAAGTTGAAGACAAGTATATCACGCCATTTTATGATGTTGAAAAAATAACTAAACTCGATACCGTTGATGACTGGACGACAGTCACCGGACTGGAAGTAAAACCACCGGATGTATGGCGTTATTTTGTCCGTGTAAAAACAGAAGTTCTTGATTCGTTTATTAAAGAAAATGAATTGGAACAGATTGAAACGCGCGAAGCTGAAGAAGAATTCGTTAATCAGAACAGTTTTAAGCTCAACGATGAGTTTTATGCATCCCTGACTGATCAAAAAGCATTTGTCCTGTCCCACGGCAGAAATATCATGATTCTTAAGGTCGTTGGATATGCGGAAGCCATTGTAAAATATTACAAGATAGAAGACTTACGCGCACATACATGGATAGCCCACCAGCGATTTCCCACAAAAGGAAGAGTTTGGCATCCAGGAGGTGCCCACCCGTTTGCCGGCATAAACATGGCACTGGTCCATAACGGTGACTTTGCCAACTATCACTCGGTATCTGAATATCTTTTGCAGCGCCATATTTACCCGCAGTTTATTACGGATACCGAAGTAGCCGCCCTTATGTTCGATTTGCTCAACCGGACTTATAAATATCCTCTGGAATACATCATCGAAGCGCTTGCGCCAACGACTGAACTGGATTTTGACCATCTTCCGGAAGATAAGCAAAAAAATTACCGGGCAATACAGGCCACACATATTCACGGTTCACCGGACGGCCCGTGGTTTTTTATTGTTACCCGTAATATTCCTGAAAAGAACCGATTTCAACTTCTGGGCATCACCGATACAGCCATGTTGCGCCCCCAGGTATTTGCCTTTTCTGATGGCGAGGTGCAGGTCGGCCTGATCGCTTCCGAAAAACAGGCTATTGATGCCACGCTTGTCAGCCTGGCAAAAGATGACAAACGAATCTGCCCTGTTGTAGACCGTTACTGGAATGCCCGGGGTGGGAGCCATACGGATGGAGGAGCGTTTATATTCAACCTGGAGCCGGATGAGTCAGGCAATATTCGGATGACCTGCACTGATAAATTCAGCAATGCTGTGCCCATGCCTGAACCCTCCGAAGCCTTTGACTTTACAAAACCGGAAGCCGAAAAAACAGATCCCGAGATTGAAAGCAGCTTATCTGCCTGTTTTGAAACCGGCAGTGCGGAAAATATTTTTGACTATGTTCGGGATCATATGGTCGGCTGGAATTTTGATAATGTTCTGGCAGCCTGTCGGGAAATAAGAGTTCTCGGAAAAAACCCTGAATATACGGACGCTGCAATCAGCGCACTCTCACGGCTAAACGACCTGAGATATCCCACCGGAACCAAAAAAAGAAGTCATCTGCTTCATATGATCCGCACCCAGCTTGATGAGCTGTTTGCTAAAATTCCGAAATTCGAATCTGAGAACAGCGATAAAACAGCTTATCGCCTGATTGACTATGACACCCGTATGTCATTGCGGCCGCCGCAGGGAAATGAGACAACGCTTGTAATCCATGCCGATATTTTTCCGCCTGAAGGTGATGAATGTGACGCTGCCCTTCTGGTGGACGCATATACAAAAGGATGGCGAAAGTTTATCTGCTATGACTGTTCGGGGCAGCGGTATATTGGATGCGGACTCGGTCCTGAAACAGATGATGTCGTAATTGATGTATACGGCAGTTCCGGGGATTATCTCGCATCCGGAATTGATGGTTTATCCATTACAGTCCACAGCAACGCCCAGGACCAGCTCGGCCAGATCATTAAGCAAGGCAAGCTGGTGGTTTATGGAGATACCGGCCAGACATTCATGTACGGAGCCAAGGGCGGCGACATATATATCATGGGAAATGCCGCTGGTCGGCCGCTGATTAATTCGGTGGGGCACCCAAGGGTTGTGATAAACGGCACGTCGCTTGATTTTCTTGCAGAATCTTTTATGGCCGGCGATCCCCATAACGGCGGTGGATTTGTAATATTAAACAGTATCCGGTTTGATGATGACGGGAATATCGTTCCCCTGCCGGAGCCATACCCCGGCAGCAATCTTTTTTCACTGGCATCAGGCGGTGCCATATATATCCGGGACCCGCATCAGCTATGTGTTGACAAGCAGTTAAACGGCGCTGTGTTCCTTGCCATGACCGACGCAGACTGGGAACTCATCTTACCGTACCTGGAAGAAAACGAACGACTTTTTAACATAAAAATTAAAGACTTGCTAACCATTGACGGCCAGATATTATCTCCGGGCAAAGTATACCGAAAAGTCGTGCCTTCAGCGGTTGGGGCGGCCATTTTAAAAAAAGAAAAAGAGATGAGTCTGGAGACAGAAACGGTCGGCGATCTATACAATTAACCGCATTAGGTAAAAATATGACTATCAGAATAAAAAAAGGTCAAACAGGAAAAAGCATTCTCAATACTGTCATCGAGATGTCCGGTGTTGATCTGAGTTTGTGTTATCAGTGCAAAAAATGTTCTTGCGGATGTACTGTATCAAATCATGCCAAATCACCGCCATCTGAAATCATCAGACGTCTGCAACTGGGTGCAGGAAATGAACTGCTCGATAATGACCTCATCTGGTCATGCGTTTCCTGCGAGACATGTTATGCAAGATGTCCGATGGGTATTGATATGGTTTCCGTCATGGATGCGTTGCGCAGAATGGCTATTGAAAGAAAAGCAGCAATCCCGGAAGGGAATGTGCCTTTATTTAACAGTGCGTTTCTTAAAACTGTAAAATTTTTTGGCCGGACCTATGACCTTGGCCTGATGGCAATTTATAAGATCGGCACATCATCCTATGTTCAGGATGCGGACAAACTCCCGCTTATTTTTATGAAGAAAAAGATCGCAATACTGCCGTCATGGAGTGCCAACCGGAAAACCGTGAAACGAATTTTTAAAAAAGCCTCACATGGAAAATAAAAAATGAAATACGCTTACTACCCCGGGTGCTCATCAGAATCTTCTGCCCGCGACCAGCATTCTTCAAGTATGGCGGTTGCAAAAGCACTTGGCATTGAATTTGTTGAAATAGAAGGCTGGACCTGCTGCGGAGCAACGCCCGGGCACCAGACAGACCGCGTGCTGGCAGCATCTCTTCCGGCGGCAAACCTTGTTTTGGCTCAGGATATGGGCCTTGATATTGTTGTTAATTGTGCCGCCTGCTACAGCCGCTTGAAAATGGCCAATTACGAGGTCTTAAATCAACCGGATATGCGTGAAAAAGTTGGAGATGCGCTGGGCTCCGATTATGACGGTTCGGTGAAAGTCCGGCATCTGGTAGAAATACTTCTTGAAGACTATGGGTTGGAAAATCTTAAAACCCGGCTGTCTCATTCATTAGACGGGATTAAAATTGCATCATACTATGGTTGCCTTCTGGTACGTCCCCATGAAGTGACGAATTTTGATGACCCTGAGAATCCGACCTCCATGGATAACCTGATATCCGCCATGGGCGCTGAAAGTCTTGACTGGCCTTCCAAAACGGACTGCTGCGGCAACAGTCTCTCTTTAACCACGAAATCCGACCTTGTGGTCAGTTTATCAGATTCCATTATCGGCATGGCACAGGCTGCAGGTGCTGATTGCATAGCAGTGGCCTGCCCTTTGTGTCAGGTAAATCTTGATCTAAGGCAGATTGATATTAAAAAGCAAACCGGCAGACAGTATAACATGCCGATTCTATACATTACACAACTGATCGGACTTTGCCTTGGCCTTTCGACCGAGGCACTCGGCTTAAACAAACTTGTGATAGCGCCTTCTAATATTATCAATGCTGTAAAAACGGCTGCTTAGGGAAAAAAATAAAACCATGCTAAATACGGATAATAAAAAGACCGGAGCGGTCCTGGTGCAGGGTGGCGGTATTGCCGGTGTACAGGCATCTCTTGACCTTGCGAATTCCGGTTTCAAAGTTTATTTGATCGAACGTTCGGCGGCCATCGGTGGAATAATGTCCCACCTGGATAAAACATTTCCCACAGGCGATTGCGCTACCTGTATTGTATCACCCAAGCTGGTGGAGTGTGCCCGAAACCTGAACGTTGAAATCATAACGAATTCCGAATTGATGAATATAGAGGGGTCTCCCGGCCATTTCACGGCCACTGTCAAACAATCTCCCAGCTTTGTTGATGCAAAGATATGTAATGATTGCGGTGACTGT
>JAJRPH010000115.1 GCA_024280875.1 Deltaproteobacteria bacterium
AATTTAGATTAAAAAATCAAAAATAAAACAATCGCTGTAAAATAAATAGAAAAACTATTTTCCAAAATTGCAACTTGACCGGGGTTTATATTTTTAACATATTGATATTTTTCATAAGTTAACCGGACAGCAATGATCTTAGTTAAAAAACAAATTTAACGTAAATGAATGCGCCGAATATCATGAAAACAATACGACGAACAGAAATTAAAATCATCGACTGGATTAAGTTATGGATAATGGGTGGCTCCGAAATGGAGCCGGATTTAGCAAAGCAAAGCTTAATATTATAACAATTGATTAATGATCTTAAGAAAGAGGTATATCCATGGCAAAAACCATTGAAGAAATTAACGCAAAAATTCGGGCCGGAAAGGCGGTCGTGCTGACCGCCGAGGAAATAATCGATGTGGTCAGGGAAAAAGGGGTTAAGCAGACCGCCGAAGAAGTCGATGTTGTAACCACCGGCACATTTAGTCCCATGTGTTCATCCGGGGCTTTTTTTAATGTCAGGCAGCTCAAGGAAAAAATGAAAATCGGTGGCGGATTTGCCACCTTAAACGGCGTGGCTGCCTATGCCGGTCTGGCTGCGGCAGATATCTATTTAGGAGCCACTGCGTTGCCGGATGGTGATCCTCGCAACAGTAACGGCCAGCCCGGGAAATTTCGGTACGGGGGTGCACATGTGATTGAGGATCTGGTATCCGGGAAAAAAGTTACGCTCAAGGCCGGCGGGCATGGTACGGACTGCTATCCGCTCAGGGAGCGAGAACAGTTGATCGGCTTTGACGACATGAATGACGCATTTTTATTCAATCCGAGAAACTGTTATCAGAACTACAATGTGGCGGTGAATCTTTCGGATAAACCGATTTATACATATATGGGAAAACTCAAACCTAAACTCGGGAATGCCAATTATTGCAGTGCCGGCCAACTATCGCCCCTTTTAAATGATCCATATTACCGGACCATTGGTGTTGGTACCCGGGTGTTTTTGAGCGGTGCCCAGGGGTATATCGCCTGGCACGGCACTCAGCACAATCCGGCAGCAGAACGCCTGGAAAACGGTACCCCCAAAACCCCGGCCGGAACCGTGGCCCTGATCGGGGATTTAAAACAGATGAGCCCTCAGTGGCTGCGGGCGGTATCCTTTACCGGTTATGGCGTGACGCTGAGTGTGGCTGTGGGGATTCCAATTCCAATCATTGATGAGGAAATGGTCCGTTATGTATCTGTTTCAGATGACGCGCTCACTGCGCCGGTAGTGGATTACAGCACATTCTATCCCACCGGCGAGGGAGAGGGCCGCCTTTGCGATGTTACATACGCGGAGCTTAAGTCCGGAAGCATTACCGTCAAAGGTAAGAAGGTTCCGACCGGATCATTTTCCAGCTATGCCAAGGCCCGTGAGGTTGCTGGTCACCTGAAGGATCTGATTCAAAAAGGGGAATTTCTATTAACCCAGGCCCAGGTGCCGCTTCCCGGCGCTGCCATTGGAAAGGGGAAGTAAAATGAAACAAATGAAAAAAGTTTTGAGTTTTTCAGGAAATATTGTGGAAGAACCGATAATTTATCATCTGATTGCTGATTACGGGGTCCGGGTGAATATTTTGCGCGCCAGTATCGATCCCGGAAAACGCGGCCGGATGTTTGTGGAGCTTGCCGGTGAAGACAGTCAGTTGTCACACGGACTCAATTATCTTGAACGGACCGGTGTGCAGGTGGAGCCCCTGGCGCAGGAAATTCAGCATTTAACCGAGCGGTGCACCGGCTGTACATCTTGTGTGCCGCATTGCCCGACACAAGCTCTGGATGTAGACAGACAGACCTGGGAAGTCTCTTTTAACCCGGAAAAGTGTATTGTCTGTCTCTCTTGTCTGGATGTTTGTATTTACAAGGCAATGGTTTTAAAAGATTTTTCCGTTTGATCATGCAAATGCCGCAGTCGGGATTAACGGCTGCGGCATTTTCGCGTCCGGTAGGGATCTTGAGATATAAGCGTTTTATGCCACTTTTACGGTCGCGTTCCTCCCCTGTATCAGTCGTGACTCAAAATCAAAGTATCACTCCTTATTTGACAGAAATCGGATTATCAATTATTAAGTGAAAAGTTGATAGACTGGAGATCGAAGATAAAAAAATGTATAACAAATATCATTGAATTGCAGGAAATATAATCATGACTGAAACATATGAAAAAACGGTTGCCGAAGAATCAAAATCTCCGGATATAATTAAAACGGATCTTCTGGAGGCAATGGAATATGTATATCGATCAACAAGAGACATCCGCATCACCATTGAGCAGCCGGAATATACGTCCGTGTGCCCCATGACCGGATTGCCGGATATGGGATGCATTACCATCGAATATGTACCGGCCGAGACCATTATTGAACTCAAATCTTTGAAATATTATTTGCTTCAATACCGAAATGTGGGAATTTTTTATGAAAATATTGTAAACCGGATCTTAGATGATCTGGTCAGAGTTCTGATGCCCAAAAAAATGACCGTCACAGGTGATTTTACGCCCAGAGGCGGCATTAGGACGACGGTTACCGCCGATTATGAAGAAGGGTTTTAGCTGGCTTGTTGAAAAACTATTGCGCTTGGCCATACTGCGTTAAAATTCGGCTCAAAATGCTCATTTATAATCATAAACTCCGCTTTTTCGCCGAATTTTGCCTTGTCTTGCCTGCGCTCATGGCGTTTTTTAACAACCTGTTAGACCGAAGCCTGAAGGGGAAAAAGATAAACATCGAACGTCCAACATCGAACATTGAACGTTGAACGTTGAACATTGAACGTTGAATAATGATGTCGCTCCGCTCCTCAAATTATTATAAAATCGAATAAAAAAACCAATATTCTCGTTCCCCTGTGGGAACGCATTAATGAACTGCGGAATGTCGAATCGGGAATATCGAATTTTGAAGTACTTTTTTTTACTTCTGCGGTTCGAAATTCCTTGTTCAATATTCGACATTCTCTATTAAAATGACCAATGCCTTTAAGTTAACGGCATTGACTTCCACTTTCAACCTAAACCCCTTCTAAATCAGCGTTTTTTCTTTTAATATGTGCAGCAGCATTTCCGCCTTTTCCTGTGTCGTTCCTTCCAGAACCAGGCCGTCCCGTTTTTTTTCAGGATAGGAATAGCCAACCGTCCGGCAGAAAGATTCCGACGGCTGCAAGGCTTCTGCGGCAATGATAGTGATCCGGGATTTATTGGCCCGCAGTAAATTTGAAAGCGACGGATACCGGGGCTCATTGATGCCGCTTTGAATGGTTAAGAGTGCCGGAAGGCTAATATCAAGCATCGCTGTAATCCCCCCCTCGAGTTCGCGTTCAACATAAATTTTTTGAACATCCGGCGTCATTCTTTCATGAATTACCGATGTCGCCCAGGGCAGAGACAGTCGTTGCGCCAGCATGGGGCCGACTGCAAACTGCGTCATATCTTCAGACATGATGCCGCATAGGATCAGGTCATAGTTTTTTTCGTTCGCAATCTGAGCGATGCATGAAGAAACAGCGACCGCATCGCATGAGATATGATAATCGGAAAGTATGTGTATGCCGCTGTCCGCACCCATTCCGATGGCCCGCTTGATCACCTTTTGGGCATTTTCCGGGCCCATGGTGATCACATCCACAATTGTTTCCTGAGAAGATTCTTTAATTAAAACAGCCTCTTCTACTGCAAATTCATCAAACCGGTTCATTCGCATGTCAGTAGAATCATCCATTTTCACTTCAGGGATTTCTTTGCCGGTATAAATGGCATGTTCCGGATCGGGCACGGCTTTTATGCAAACGAGAATTTTCATTTTTTTATTCAGTATAGTAGATATGAGTAACGTGAGTTCATGTTTAATTTCTGGTGATTGTTGAAAGTAGCCAAAATGACCACTGCGGAATATTCTAACCTTCTGGCATTATACGTCAAGTAAAAAATAGAACGATCGTTCGTTATTTTGTTGACTTCACCGGCCGACACCGGTAGGTATTAACAAGAAATCAACCATCGGTTCGGTTTTTGTTAAGCGCAAGGGCGACAGGATTTTGATATTTCAAGAAATCCTGAGTTCAAATTTAGCGAGATGGAATTGAGAGGAGATCATTATGGATTTTACCATATCCGATAAAATGAAGACTATCCTGGAAATGGTCAATGAATTTGTCGATCGGGAACTGATTTCAATGGAGCCGGAAATGGCCAGTCTCAGTTTTAATGAGATGCTTCCCATCCTCAGAGAAAAACAAAAAAAAGTCAGGCAGATGGAACTCTGGGCGCCGAATTTCCCCAAAGATTGCGGAGGACTGGGATTGTCTTTAGTGGATCATGGACTGCTGTCCGAAGCGCTTGGAAGAACCCCTTTGGGCCATTATGTATTCTGGTGCCAGGCACCGGATGCGGGCAATGTGGAAATTCTACATCTACACGGAACCGAAGAGCAGAAAGAAAAATATCTTAAACCGCTGGTAGCCGGAGATATCCGAAGCTGTTTTTCCATGACCGAGGTGGATATGCCCGGATCAAACCCGGTGATGCTTGAAACAACCGCTGTAAAAGACGGTGATGATTATGTGATCAACGGGCATAAATGGTATACATCATCAGCGGATGGTTCAGATTTTGCCATTGTTATGGCGGTAACAAATCCGGAAGCCCCTGATTACATGCAGGCCAGTATGATCATTGTTCCAACGAATACCCCGGGGTTTAATCTGGTCCGGAATATACCGGTGATGGGGCATGCGGGTGAAGGCTATTTCAGTCACGCGGAAATTCTCTATCAGTCCTGCCGGGTTCCCCAATCCAACCTTCTGGGACCGGAGGGGCACGGATTTATAATTGCCCAGGAACGTCTGGGGCCAGGACGGATACACCATTGCATGCGGTGGCTGGGGATTTGCCAGCGATCCTTTGACTTAATGTGTCGGCGGGCCAACAGCCGGAAGATCACAAGAGACGGAAAACCACTGGCTTCCCGTCAAATTATTCAGGCATGGGTGGCCGAATCTGCAGCTGAAATCCAGGCGGCCCGTTTGATGACGCTTCATGCGGCA
This sequence comes from Deltaproteobacteria bacterium, assembly GCA_024280875.1. GTDB lineage: Bacteria > Desulfobacterota > Desulfobacteria > Desulfobacterales > Desulfosalsimonadaceae > SURF-3. Next base: position 5,080 of record JAJRPH010000115.1, read on the forward strand.
TGGCGAATTGATAATGAGGGTGTAAAAGCGGCCCGGGATGAAATCTCCATGATAAAATTTGTGGTTGCCAATAC
>JAJRPH010000116.1 GCA_024280875.1 Deltaproteobacteria bacterium
TAAAAGGATTGGGAAAAAAACTGCTGCATAAAACGGAAATGCAGCTGGTTCATCTGAATTTAAACGATGCTGCAGCGGTCGAAGCTGCTGCTAAGACCATTGAAAAAAATGCCGGGGAAAAACTCGAAGGGTTTCTGGTGCAGCCTCAGATATCCGGCAAAAGAGAATTCGTCGCCGGCCTGTTTAGGGATGATCAGTATGGTCCGGTGATCATGTTCGGTCTGGGCGGAATTTTTATGGAAGTGCTTTCAGACGTCAGTTTCCGGTTGGCACCGGTAACGGAACAGGATGCGGAGGGCATGATCGCAGAACTCCGGTCCAGCGCATTGCTGGGGGCGTTTCGGGGCGAATCGGCGGTTGATAAAAAACAGCTGATTCAAACGTTAATGGGCCTGTCCAGGATCGGCACGGAATGTCCGGATGTTGCTGAAATTGATATTAATCCTTTGTTAATTACGCCGCAAGGCAAGCCGGTGGCCGTGGATGCACTGGTGATCAAGAGAGACCCTAAAGCAGAAAAGACGTTCACCCCACCGGTGAGTCCGGCGGACATCGCTCCCTTGTTCTATCCCCGCTCCGTGGCCTTTGTAGGTGCATCCGGCAGAATGGGGAAATGGGGGTATACGCTGTTGACGAATACCATCGGCGGAGGATTTTCCGGGGAGCTTTATCTGGTGAATCCCAAAGGCGGCACCATTGCCGGCCGGTCGGTTTATCAGAGTGTAACCGATATTCCGGGTCCGGTGGATGTCGCGGTGGTCAGCATCCCGGCAAAAGCAGTGCCGGCGCTGATCCCTGAGTTTCAGAAAAAGGGAATTGCGAACATGCTGTTAATTGCATCCGGGTTTGCCGAAACTGGAGAAGACGGCAAAAAAAAGGAAAAGGCACTCATCGAACAGGCCCGGGCGGCCGGTATCCGCATTATCGGCCCAAATACCATGGGCATCTGCAACCCGCATATTAATTTTTATTGCACAGGTACCCATGTCCGTCCGAAACCCGGCTCCACCAGTGTGGTGGCCCAATCCGGCAATATGGGAAACCAGCTCCTGGCATTTGCGGAACTCCAGGGCATCGGTATCCGGGGGTTCTGCGGCTCGGGCAATGAAGGAATGATCACCATAGAAGACTATCTTGACGGGTTTGAGGCGGACCCCTTAACCGATACCGTGATGCTGTATATTGAAAGTGTAAAAAACGGACGCCGGTTTTTTGAAAGCGCCCGGCGGGTGGGCAAAAAGAAACCCGTGATCCTTCTAAAAGGCGGCCAGACCAAAGCCGGAAGCAAAGCGGCCTCTTCTCATACCGGTGCATTGTCTTCAGACAGCCGGGTGTTTAATGCAGTATGTAAACAAGCAGGTATTGTAAAGGTTGAAAAACCCATGCAGCTGCTGGATTTAGCGGCTGCATTTTCATCATTGCCGTTGCCCAAAGGAAAACGGGTGGCCATTATGACCTTAGGCGGCGGCTGGGGGGTGGTAACGGCTGATTTATGTGAAGCCTGCGGTTTGGAAATTCCGGACCTGTCTGATGAAATGATTAAACAGATTGATGAGATTCTGCCGCCTTACTGGAGCCGTGCAAATCCCATTGATCTTGTGGGTGAAAACGATATGTCGATTCCCATGACCACCATGGAGGCACTGATGAAATGGGACGGGTGTGATGCGATTATTAACCTGGGGATCGTGGGTCGGCGCCACCTGGCGTCCCGGTTGGCGGATTCCGTCAGAAAAGCGGATCCCACATGTCCGGAAAATTTTCTTGAGCAGATGAATAAGATGCTTGATGATTTTGAGGAAAAATATATTCATAAAATTGTTTCCATGATGTCCGAATACCAGCAACCGGTGCTTGGCGTGAGCATGTTAAAGGATGAAAACGATTTGACCGTGACGAATGTGAAGGGATTCCGGTACAAAGGCGTGTTTTTCCCCACCCCGGAACAGGCGGTGACATCTCTTTCAAAAATGTATGAGTATTATCAATTCATCAGTCGGGGAAAAAAGTAACAGAAAAAAAATTAAACCGAATTAGTAATTAGTGCATGAACGGAAACCCACCGGTCCCGCCAAAGGCGGGATTGGGTTTCGCCCTTTAGAATCTAAGCTTGGCTAAACGGTTGATTCTCGTAGGTTGGGTAAAGCGTAGCGAAACCCAACATGTCAGAGCAATGCTCCGGGAGGGCAAATACCGTAGTGGCGGGGTTTATCCCCGCCAGATGCTGAATCAGCGTGTTGCCCAAGCTAATTGAGAACGCACCCGAATTAATTATAAGCACCTGTATTTATTTCCTGTACGCTGGTTTCAGGCCTTCGATCATGGGATAATGTTTGATGTTTAAAGTCTTTAACTCTGCATTTTCAGCTTCAGCGGTAGCCGCTATGATTGCGTCTGCAAGCCCGACGCCATGGGACTTACTGTAATCGCATTTATAGAGCCCGCCCGCCTTTGCAATTTGAGCAGTTACAGGAACAATTCGGAAGAGGGAGAAGAAGTTGTCTAAAGCAGCTTGTTCCGTATCTCCTTTCACGCCGGCATACAACTCCGCAACGACGATTGACGAAAGGATGATCTTTGAAACGTTTGTGTTTATAAACGTCTCCGATTTGTTGTAGCCTCGAAAAAAATCAACCAGAACATCTGTATCAGGAAGAATTGACTCCGGCATGTCTATTTCCTGTCCCATTCGGTTCGTGTTGCCGTAAAATCTGGAAGATCCGTACGGTCCTTCCAGATTCCGGCAGCCTCACGTAATACAGCGTCCTTCCGACTGAGGACTGCCTGATCGATGAAGCGGTCAACAGCTTCTCGAATGAGCTCACTCTGCTTTTTCCCTAAAGAATTTGAAATAGTCGCCAATTCAGTACGTTGCCGTTCTGTCAGGTATATTTGTGTTCGTATCATGTCATACCTCCGATGGTGTATACATTATGATTATACATTACTTTGCCTTTTGTCAAGGAGTAGAAAACAGGGTGTTTTTGTTCTGCAAAAAAACATAGCCATTAAAACCAGGAGATGGATAA
>JAJRPH010000117.1 GCA_024280875.1 Deltaproteobacteria bacterium
AAAAAAAGAAAACGGCAATACTGAAATCTGCAACGACAGTCTTTTCGGAAAAAGGGTTTGTCGATGCAACCATTTCGGAAATCGCAAAAGGGGCGGGTCTGACAAGTTCCGGCATTTATATATACTATAAGAGCAAGGAAGCGCTTCTTTTTACAATCATTGAAGCTTTTCTGGTTAAAAGCTGCGTGGGTTTAGCGGAGCACCTTCAAGGTATACAGGGTGCAGAAAATAAGCTCAGAAAGGCTATCTGGTTTCACTGTAAATCATATTCGGGGAATAAAAATGAGATTAAAATCGTTCTTGAGTCAAGATCATATCCACGATTCTATCAATCAAGAGCCTATGCAAGTTTGAAAAAATACGCCGGGCTGTTCACTGATATTATAAAAGAAGGAATAGAGGAAGGTACCTTCTGTGGTTTATCTTCACCCATTATTTTAAGGGATATGATTCTGGGAACGGTTGATCATATCGCCATAAACTGGACCGTGAAAAAAAATACACCGAGTTCTCTGGAACAGTCGGAAAAGATTTTTGACCTGGTTATGCAAGCGGTTCGGCCGATCCAAAAGGGAGAAGGGCGCCCGGATAAAAAGGCTGAAAAGAGGGCAAGAATCATTAACTCGGCAATCGCTTTCTTTGCGGAAAAAGGTTTCAATGACACCAGCATGCTGGAGATTGCCAAGAAGGCGAAGGTTGCGGAAGGAACGGTTTATGAATATTTCCGTAACAAGGAGAGTCTGCTCATAAGCATTCCGTGTGAAAAGCTGACCCGGCTCTATGATAGTGTGAGCGGCAATTCTCATGAAAGAAAGATTAAGAACGTTATTTCAAGTATTTTTGAATTTTATGCCAGAGAAAAAGATTATACAACAATCCTTATTTTAATGCTCAGGACCAATAAAAAATTTCACAAATCCGTAAACATCGAAATAATAGAAAATTTGTTTAAAATTATTAAGGATGCTGTGGTCAGAGGCCAAGCAGAAGGCCTTTTTAATAATAATTTGGATCTAGACATATGTCGGAACCTGCTTTTTGGGACCCTGGAACACATCCTGATCCCATGGATTATTTTTGACAGACACTATGACATGAAAGCGATTGGGGCGGAAGTGTCAGGTCTGTTCGTCAATGCGATCAAAACATAAAAATAATCGATAAAAACAGAATAAATGAACAAACCTCAAAATAAGAGAGCCATAATGAATGATGTTCAAAATAACTCAGGCATGACGGAAGGAACCAACAGCATAAAAGGTCTTGACTGGGCTAAAGAATATAGGTGCCCCGTGTGCAAGAGGCTCCTGATGAAAGGGAAAATCATATCCATCGAAACAAAGTGTCCCAAGTGCAAAAAGGTTTCCATAATTAGGGATCAGGATCAGTGAAAATGCCGTAGGATGACTGAAAATCAGAGTGCCTAAGAGCGCCTGCATAGAAAATATTAAAGAGCTACACAAGATAGCCGGTTTAAGCTTTGGCATGCTTAACCGGCTTTCTGCGTTTTAAGAAGAAAGTTATCATATAGAAACGAAAGTAGAAAGTGATACAGGAGGCATCATGGAAAGCATTTGTTCAGATCTTGAAGCACAATATCAGGAGTTTGAAGACCTGGTCTCCCGGCTGGATGAAAAGAAATGGCGTCTTGAGACCCCGTTTTTTCATTGGACGATCTTTGACCAAGTGGCCCATATTGCCTTTTTTGACCATGAATCCCTGCTGGCCATCGAGGACCTGAGCCGGTTTAAGGAACGCGCCAAAGGGGTTATGGAAGTCATCCTTGCAGACGGTAGCTGGTCGGCCTATACCAATCCGTTGCTGGGCCCCAAAGAACCGGCTGCGTTGCTTGCACTCTGGCGTGACATCCGCAACCGTCTGATTCAACGATTAAGCAAGATGTCTCCTAAAGATCGCCTGCCCTGGTATGGGCCTGATATGAGCGCGCTCTCCTTTGCAACAGCACGTCTGATGGAGACCTGGGCCCACTCCCAGGATGTTTTCGATGCGCTTCGAGTAAAGAGGGTTAACTGCGCCAGACTCTGTCATGTAGCACACATTGGTGTGACCACATTCGGTTGGAGCTTCATATCAAAAAAACTCAAAATCCCGGACATCAAACTGCGGGTTGAGTTGACCGGTCCGGCCGGTGAAAAGTGGGAATGGGGGGACCCCCATGCAATGAATCAGGTATGGGGCAGTATGGAGGAATTCTGCATGGTGGTCACCCAAAGGCGCAATGTCGCGGATACCGGTCTGAATTGGATAGGAGAGAATGTTGGGGAATGGCTTGCCATGGCCCAGGCATTTGCCGGGGGGCCCCAGAAACCACCTGCACCAGGTGTTCGGAAAACTGACTACGGAAAGTAAGAGAACCAAAACACAGAATAAGGAAGCATTCCATGAAAAAAATTACAAAAATACTGATTTCAAATCGAGGTGAGATCGCCTGCCGGATTCTGCGCTCATTAGATCACCTGGATATTCCTGGTGTAGTGGTTTATCACGCTGTTGATACTGATTCCCCGGCAGTGCGGATGGCTGCCGAGGCGGTGGAAATCGATGGCCCCACCCCGGTGGCCGCCTATCTGGATGTGGAGCAAATTATCGTCGCTTGCAAACAAACCGGAGCTGATGCAGTCCACCCCGGCTTTGGCTTTTTGGCTGAAAACGCCGGGTTTGCCAGGCGACTTACGGAAGAGGGGATCACCTATATCGGACCTTTGCCCGAAACCATCGAGTTAATGGGCAACAAGGTGGCGGCACGCGCTTTTTGTCTCGAAAACGATTTTCCGTTGGCACCTTCCGTGACCGAGGCAAACACCGGTAAGGATTTTGCCGAGTGTGCCTCCGCGATTGGTGTTCCATTGCTGATTAAGGCGG